>SLPW01000496.1 GCA_007131755.1 Myxococcales bacterium
GACGACGTCACCCTTCCGAAATCACATCCGTCGAATAGACATCCCACCCGGGCCACCGAAAGCCCGGCGATCCCTCCGGGCACGAGGTGATCGAGCATCCACCTCCCCTCGTTCTTCCAGGGTTGAACGATTCCCACACATGCCACCGCACCGCCGGCTATCGCCGCAAGCGAAGACGCCCCTCCCCCACCGGTGAGCCAGGGCGCGGCGAATCCCACACCCAGCGCTGCCACGCATACAATCCCGAAAGCCGCCACCAGCGGCCAACGTCGCTCCCTCTTACCTGTCAGCCAGATCCACGCAAAGAATAGCCACAGCCCGATCCCCACACCCAGGGCCGTCGCCGATTCCTGCTCCATCATCGGCTAAAATGCCATGCCAAAGGAGTAGAGATAGCCTCGATTCGACATCACGAATCCATATCGATCATCAAAGACCGGGGCCTGCTGAAATCCCGTCGACGGTCCCCACTTCGCAACGGGCTCGCCGGTGCGAATACGCAGCCAATACATCGGTCCCTGCGACGTCGCCACCACCACGTAGCGCCCCACCAGGGAGACGCCCATACCCGCCCAATCCTCCTGGAATTCGGACTCCCAATAGACTTCGCCCTCGCGAGTGTCCAGCGCAAAGACCTTGCCAGTCGCCGTGGTCCCGAACAGCCACCCCTGCTCTAACTCCAATCCCGTGACAGCGCCGATCTCGGCATGCCACTCGATGATCCCCGTCTCCTGATCCAGGGCGTAGATTCCCCCCGCATAGGAAGTAGCGATCAACCGATCTCCCTGCGCAATGATCGGAAGATCGACGTCGCCGAACTCTCCCGTGTCATCGCCCAGATCGATACTCCAGGCCTCCTCGCCACTATCCGCGAAAAATGCCGTCAATTGGCCGTCGGAAAACCCGGCATATACCATTTCTCCAACCACCAGTGGCGGGCTGGATCCCTTGATGGTGAAGAACTCCGGTGCCTGGTGCTGAAACTCCCAGATCTGCTCTCCACTGATGGCATCGACAGCATAGAGAATATCCTCGCTGTCCATGACGAAGGCCCTGCCTGCGGACACGGACGGTGACATATCTACCGACCCCTGGGTCTCGAAACGCCACAGCTCCTCACCATTGCCCCAGTCCAACGCGACCAACGCTCCTGCGTCGGTCCCGACATACGCACGGGTGCCCACCAGCTCCGCTGCCGCATCAATGCTCCCTCCGATCTCGGCGCCCCACATGATCGCTCCCGAGTGGGGCCGGATTCGATATAGCCATCCATGTGAAGTCCCTACCAACAAGTCCCCACCGGGAGACAATACGGGCCGTCCCATCTCACGAGGGTTCTGCTCCGCTCCTCGATCACTTGCCAGATCGAGCCGCCATTTTACATCGACGCGAACCTCCGAGGACGCTTCCGAGTCCACCGGCGTGCGGGGCTGAGTTGCGCAGGAGGCACACAAAAATACGACGAGCGCGGCAATAAGCCACGCTCGCACTGACTTCAAGGAGTGACTGAACACGTCTTCTTTCCGTCGTTTAAGAGAATTTTTCCGAATCGTCGCACAACGGACAGCTTTCAAAGCAGAGCTTTACGCCGCTCTACCTCGTTGAGATGGTCGCTTTCGGGATGATCTTCGCTGAACTGCCGATACAATTCACGTGCCTGCTCTTTGAGCTCTTCGTCTCCCTGGCGCACGGCGTGGCGCTCTACCATCCTCGCCCGCTCCAGGTCGGCATAGGCTTTCCGATCGGGCATCATTTCTGCCACCACGTCCCACAATTCGATCGCCTCGTCTACCTCTCCGGTGGAGGCCAGACTATTTGCAAGACCCACATGAGCCATGGCCTTCAATTCCTGCGGCAAGTCTTCGGAGCCGATCACCTTTCGGTACAACTGCACCGATTCATCCGGGTTGCCCAGGTTCGCCGCTGCCGCCGCTTTCGTCATGCGAGCGCTGTCCGCGATCGGGCCACCGTCGAAGTCTTCTAACGTATTGGCAGCGCTATCATATACGATGCGCCACTTCGTCTCCTCGTCGGGGTGTTTTTGATCGTCCTCCAACTCCGGAAACTCCGTAAGCATCCGGACCCGTTCCATCGGATCCCAGACCCCGTCCACCGGCATTTCATATGCCGCCAACCCCACACTGAGCCGGTCCGAAGCCTCTACCTGCTGGCCGCGCACATGGGCGACTCCCAGCACGATGCCGATCACGGCGATCGCCACCACGCCGACAATCCCAAAGAACAACTTTCGGTTGTTCTCCAGCCAGGCTGTGGCCATAAAGGTAACGCGTTCGAAGCCTTCCAGACTATTGCCCCTCATCTTTCCCGGAGGAACCACTGCGCCGCCTTCGGCACCTTGCTCCTCCTCAGGGGGCTCTTCTCCTTTTCGGTTCTTTATCTTGATTGCCATTCGTCCTCTCCTTAACCTGAGCCCGCTCGCCACATGCCGGGCACATCGCTGCTTGTTTTCTGAATCCTTTCAACGTCGACTGGCGACCGGATACCCGCTGCCTTGCAGGGCCCAAAAACGAGTGGGAGCGGACTATATGAGGCACCCCGAGGGGTGTCAACCTCGCCAATGGACGACCCCGACAACCCGCTACGAGCCATGATTCCAAGACACCGCCTGCTTCCCCGACTCCTGCTCCTGGGCTGTACCGTCACCGTCCTGAGCCTATTTGTACCTCCTTCCGCTCAGGCCATGACCTCTCAGGGGCAGTGGTGGGCCGGCGCAGGCGCTGCCAACGTCAACACGGCTGCTCCGTCGGCCTTCGGCTGGTGGGGACCCACCGTTCAGACCGGCATCGTCTTCGATGTCCATGACTTCTGGCGGCTGACCGCCGACGCCGGTGTCAGCCATCATTTTCGCCGCACCATCGACGACGAGCCAGCCGGGCCGCATACCGTCGTCTCCACTGCCCTGGGCGTTCGCTATACCTTCGATGTCGTTCAATACGTTCCCTACGCCGGGTTGTCTTTTGCCTTTCATCCCCTCGGTGCCCCCAGTTCGGGCGCGCCGGAGGGCGAACTCTTTTCCGTGCGAGGAACTCTCGGTCTCGATTATCGATACAGCCGCCGCTACTCCTTTGGCGCCGCCATCGATCTCCACGCACCACTGAGCGAACCCACTGATTTTCCCCACTATTCCTCCATTCGCTTCCACATCGGCGTCCACTACCGAAGATTTTGATTTGCCCTCCCGGCGTTATTGGCCGTGATCCTCTTCATCCCCTCCTGTGTGATCCACCTTGATCGGTTGTATTTCTCAATGTGGTCGCCCCCCTGGCCCCGGCCCAGTCCCTGGCCCTGGCCCGACTTTGCTTCGCGTCGGCAAATCACGTTTGGGCAACCATTTCCCTCCGGAGGGAGGAGGAAAACCCGGAAAAAACAACAACAAAGGACGGGCCTGGGCGAGGGCCGGGGCCCGGGCCTGGGAA
>SLPW01000121.1 GCA_007131755.1 Myxococcales bacterium
GCAGATGCGGGAGGTCAAGGAAATGGACCGCAGGAGATGCCGGAGGCATCGCCGAGTGGCCATTGACGCCGAGATCGCGCATCTGAGCCTGCGAGACGCCGGAGAGAAGTGACCAAGTAGTGTTAGTCTACACCTGGCCGGCAGAATCTTGCCAATGGACCGACCAGAGCGTGCCGGCAGCAGAGGACCTTCACCAATGCAAATTTATTGCCGGGCCCCTGCGGGTTATTGACACAGCCCAGATCCTCGATTAGCGACCATCGTTGCCGACGAAGACCGCCCGACACTCAACGACAGAGGCAACGCATGGCAGTAGTTGATCTTCTCGCTCCCTCGAGCACTCAAACTCATTTGAGATGGCCGACCCTTCTCTTCCTCGCCATGGCCCTCTGCTTCTGGGGCTGCGATCGAGTCGACGACGAACAGCCCGGGACTGCCAGGCCGAGCGCCGAGGTCGACGACAATGCCCCCGAGGATGAACGGACCTCCTCGGAAGAGGAAGGGGCCGAATCGGAGCCCGACGACGAGAGCGATGCAATTTCCCCCTCCGTAAGCGCCGGACACAGCCACAGTTGTGCCATCGACTCCGACGGCCACGTCACCTGCTGGGGTAACGATCGCCACGGCCAACTCCAGGCCCCGGAAGGCCGCTTCGTGCAGGTCAGCGCAAGCCCCGGAGGCCCGGTGCGCGCTCACGAAGGCGAACCCAATACGGGACATACCTGTGCCGTCGCCGACGACGTACAGATCGCCTGCTGGGGGCACGACGAATACGGCCAGGCATCGCCGCCGCAGGGAAGCTTCGAGAAGGCCGTCACCGGCTGGGACTTCAGTTGTGGACTTCGAAGCGACGGATCCATCGCCTGCTGGGGCAACGTGGACGACGAGGAGGTGCCCTCGGGGACCTTCATCGACATCGCCTCCGGTGCCGGCTCCAGTTGCGCATTGGACACAGAGGGTCAGGCCCACTGCTGGGGCCGCTGGGCACACAGCGACGGGGGATTCCTCTATCTTCGCTCCGAACGCCACAGCCGATTTTCACCATTTGATCTGGAGCAATTGGAGGGACCCTTCACTTCCCTTTCGCTGCGCAATCAACCGGGCTACAGCGACTCCCGCAACGGGGAATGTGCCCTGCATTCCGACGGAAGACCCGTCTGCATCGGGCGCTCGGAACACGACACCGACACGCTAGGGGCCTCCACTCCCGACGTGAAGTTGAAGACTCTGAGCGTCGGACATTACCAGGCCTGCGGTCTCGAAGAGGACGGTCGTCTCCATTGCTGGGATGGCGCCAGGAATCCGGGAGGTCTATACCGGGACGTAAGCGTGGGCACCCTCCACGTCTGCGCTGTGGATATGGAGGAGCAAATCCACTGCTGGGGCGACGACTACTACGGCCAGGCATCGCCGCCGGAGGGCAGGCGCTTGATGTTCCGCGCAAAGGATATCCCCGACGTCGCCTTTCGCCAGATTAGCGTCGGCGACGACCACGGCTGTGGTGTGGGCGACGACGGCACACCCCTTTGCTGGGGTAATAATCATCAGGGCCAACTCACCATTCCGGACTCTGATTTCGTCGCTGTCCATGCTGGACTTCGCGCCCCGGAGCTATACGCCCCCGTGGAGGCAGTCGACGAATCGAGGGTCGACCGCGTCCAGAGCTGCGGTCTCACCGATGATGGCCAGATCAAGTGTTGGGGCTACGGTGGCGATGAGGCGTTCTCACCGCCGGGAAGCTTCGACTCCATGACCCTCGGCCCCACCTTCGGCTGCGCCGTCGCCACAGATCGGAGCCTGACCTGCTGGGACTTCCAGAAAGTCCTCGACACCCCGGAGGGTACCTACCGACAGGTCGACACCGGCGTCTATCACGCCTGCGCATTGGACGATGAAGGGCAGATCACCTGTTGGGCCCCCACCGAGCAAGGAAAGGAGGATCTGGAGTTCATCGGCCTCGATCTATTCGACCCCGCCGACGGCCCCTTCGAGTCCATCGCCATCGGAGCGTTCTGGGGCTGCGGCCTACAAGAGTCCGGCCAGGTCATCTGCTGGGGAGAGAACAGCCCCTGGGGAGACAGTCCCCACCCCGACCTGCCCGAAGGCGAATATCAGGCCATCGACGCCGGCCTCTATCACATCTGCGGAGTCAAGACCGACGGCTCTCTGGCATGCACGGCGCGGGGCGACTGGGAGGAGCCCACTTTGTCAGAGGGCCCGTTTGTCTCCGTCAGCGCCGGTGTAAGATATGACTGCGCGCGCCGACAGGACAACACCGTCGAATGTTGGTAAGCCTTTACGGGCCTTCTTGGAGTGTACAACTGCAACGGACCATGGTCGGCTACGACAGGCTGCGCTGCGATTACGAACAGCGCGCCCCGGGAGAAAATCGCGCTAGACCCGGTTGAGTCTCGAGGCCATATGACCGACGAGCCCGACGAGTCGAAATCCCGACGGTAGACGGGCCCGGCAGGCCGTGGGCTCGGACGGAGGACGGAGGTCAGGGGTCGGAAATCGCAGGACGATGGGAAGCCAATGGTAGCCCGGGCCATCCGTCGTTTAAGGATGCCCCGGGGACGGACCGGATGACGCAGGTACGCGCACGGAGTACGCGGAGGATAATGACAATGGCTCAAAAGATTGGAATTGTATTCGTATTCGCCCTGGCATCGACGGCGCTGTCGCTTATATCGACGGCGACGGCGCAGGAGCCGCCGCGGTTGACCGAAGACCCGGCAGATGACTTCGCCGTGTTCAACGTCGTCGACGTCAGTCCGTCGCCGCTGTCGGTCTACGTCGACGATCGAGAGGTGGGCGTGGCGCCGGGGCATGCGGAGCTCCCTTCCGACAGGACGGTAACGGTGCGGCTTGAAGCCCCGGGCCACGAGAGCTGGGAATCCGAGCTGGAGGTCGCCGCCGGCGAGATGGAGACGGTGCGAGGAATACAGCTTCAACCCCGACCGACGCAGCTTTCGCTGACAGCGAATGTGCACGGCGCCGAGATCGTCGTCGACGGCGAGGTGTTGGGCACGACGCGACTCAACCGCTCCACGGAGGTGGAGGCGCCTTCCGGCAAGCACACCGTGGCGGTGAGGATGGAGGGGTATTGGACGCATACTGAGAAGCGGACGCTTACGCCCGGAGGGCGTTCGACGATGGCGGTGGAACTCGTGGCGAGAGGAGACTTGTCCGAGCGGAATTATATGGAGATTCCGGCGGGGACGTTCACCCAGGGTTCGCCAGAGAGTGAAGAGGGGCGATGGAGTGATGAAGATCGTTTGGAGCTGCGATGGAGTGATGAAGGTCCACAGCGGGAGGTGGAGATTACGCGGTCCTTTTTGCTCAAGGAGACGCCGGTGACCCAGGGGGAGTGGGAGGAGTTGATGGGAAATAATCCGTCGAGATTTAGCTCCTGCGGAGAGGACTGCC
>SLPW01000616.1 GCA_007131755.1 Myxococcales bacterium
CGCCGCATCGCCGCCACCCTCGACACCCTCACCTCCCACGCCCAACACGCCAACGACTACCTCACCGCCATCCCACCACTGATCGACAAATTCCGCCAATCCGTCCTCGCCAGGGCCTTTACCGGCGAACTCACCGCCGACTGGCGCAAAAACAACCCCGACGTCGAACCGGCCTCCCAACTCCTCGAACGCATCAAGGTCGAACGCCGCAAAAAGTGGATCGAAAACTACGCCCGCAAACTCGCCGACCGCGCCCGCAAGCGAAACCAAAAAAAGGGCAAACCCTTCACCGACGACGACTGGCAGGCCTACTTCGACAAAAAACTCAAAGCCGGCGCCAAAAAATACGAAGAACCCGAACCCGTCGACCCCGAAAAAGAAGACCTCCCGGAGATTCCGGAGACGTGGGAGTGGGTACGGTTGGGGGAAATATTCGACTGGTCTAACGGAAAAGCTCTAACGGAATCTGAGAGGGAAGGCGGCGAATTTCCTGTCTACGGCGGCAACGGCGTCTCCGGTGCGCACTCGTCGCCAAATGTCGAACATCATACCCTCATTGTCGGACGCGTCGGGGCTCACTGTGGTAATGCACACGTCTCCGGCGGCGCATGTTGGGTGACTGACAATGCAATCTTTGCGACCGTAGTCCCCGCTCGCGTTAACCTCGATTTCATCCGCGCGATGGTTCAACTCTCTAATCTGAATTCTCAAGCGGGAGGAAGTGGACAACCCTATGTGAATCAATCCCTTCTCGATGCGGTCATTGTCCCGTTGCCCCCGAAAGATGAGCAGAAAGAATTGACTCGTCGATCAGAAGACTACACGAGCAAAGTGGAAGGAGTTGCAGCAAACGCAAGAAAAGCTAGTCGTGACCTAGAACTGCTCCAAAGTAGCATGCTCTCCACCATCCTCAACCCCGAGCCGGCCACAACCACCATTCAACTATGACCAAACCCACCACCGATACCATCGCGCGCCTCTCCCGCATCTCTCTACGCGATGTCTGGAAGCACGAGGCATATGACTTCACCACCTGGCTCCAGGACAACCTCGATGTCCTCAACGAAGCGCTGGGCCTGACCCTCTCCAGCGCCGAGCGAGAACAATCAGTCGGCGATTTCTCAGCGGATCTACTCGCCGAGGACGAGGGAGGGCAGCCGGTAATAATCGAGAATCAGCTCCGATCAACCGATCACGACCACCTCGGCAAAGTCCTCGTCTACTTGAGCAATCTCGACGCCCGCGCCGCCATCTGGATCGCCTCTAATCCGCGACCGGAGCACATCAAAGCCGTCAGTTGGCTCAACGAATCAGATCTGGCCGACTTCTACCTATGCAAATTGGAGGCGGTCCGCATCGGTGATTCACCACCGGCCCCGCTCGTGACTCTGATCGTCGGCCCCAGCCCCGAGAGCCGCCAGGTAGGTGACGCCAAGAAAAAATTCACGGAGAGACACCACTTACGAGAAGCGTTCTGGACGGGACTTCTGGACTTCATCCCACAGAAGACCGACCTCCACGCCAACCTCTCCCCCGGAAAATACTCCTGGCTCGGCACCAGCGCCGGCCATACCGGCCTCGGCCTCAACTACGTAGTTTCCCAAAACTCAGCCCGCGCCGAACTCTACATCGACCGCGGCAAAGGCTCCGGGGACGAAAACCTCCAAATCTTCGACGCACTACATTCCGAAAAAGAGGCCATCGAGGAATCCTACGGCGGAGCCCTCACCTGGCAGCGCCTCGACGAAAAACGCGCCTGCCGCATCAAGACTGCCGACGTACCGGTCGGCTATCGAGACGAAGAGAACTGGCAAGACGCTTATCCGACCCTGGTCGACCGCATGATTCGGATCGAGCGGGCGCTGCGGTCGCATATTCGGGAACTGAGGTTGTGAACGAGGAAGGTGGAGGTGGCTCCGGTTAACAACTCTTGGACGAGGGTTTTCTGAAGATGAGACGTCTTTGGGCTTGACCGGTGCTATCGAGCACTGGGACCGAACAAGAGATTACCCTGTTTGCCTGAGCGAAGTTACACAATTATTGGGACACAACTATGTCGGGGCGGAAGTAAGCTCAAAACCTTGATATGGTGGGGGCAAAGAAAGCGGACCAAGGTCCCGTCGAGACCTGCTGGATGTGATTCGACATCGCCATCGCCCCATGCACGACCTGGCCGTGTCGCCCAGAGGCCCGCGCCGTCTCGTAGAACAACACCCGATTGATGAAGCTGTCGGGGCGAAGGAAGAATTTTCGATGGAAGCAGCGCCGGCTCAGATGAACCACCTGCCCGGTGATATGTCGACGTGGTTGTGTCATCGATGACCTCCGAAGGGGTACGTGGATTGCCTTGGGCCTGTGCGACAACCCCTCCACGTCGCAGATGACGGGACCGAAGGGTCCGCTCCTTCTGGGCCCACGACGACGGATGTGATACCGATGTTTCGAGCGTGTCAGGCGGCGACGGAATCGGTAGCGGCGTTGCGGAGGTTTAAATGAGCACACCGGAGCGAGACGAGGAATCGAGCGGGTTTTGGAGCGGCGTCGGCGACGCCATGGCCACTGTGGGCCGAGTGGTGGGTTCCGGGGCGTCTGCCCTGGGCCGATCGGCGGCGGGAGCCTATCTGGCCGTCGACCGGGATCTCCGGCGCCAGATCTTCCAGGCGCCGCTTCTGGGGCTGATGAGCATCGTGCCCCGGTCGACGCCGAGAGTGGAGGCGAGCCACGAACGGGACGTTCTTCTGGTCCACGGTCTGGGCGGCCATCCCTCCCATTTTATGGCCATGCAGCGCTATTTCGCTCATGTGGCAGGTCGTCAAACCCACTGCGCCGATCTTCGCCGAGCGGACTGTCTGGACGAGATGGCCCGGCGGCTTCGGGCGAGGATTCAAGAGCTCTGCGAACGACGGCGCGAAGGCAGGCAGGGGAAGATCGACATCGTCGCTCATAGTATGGGCGGCATCGTGGCCCGTCTGGCGCTAGAGGAGGTCGAGACCCGTCAGAGGGTGGCCACGCTGGTGACGATGGCCACACCTCATGGTGGAACGCACCTGGCGCGCCTCGCCGCCACTCCTCGCACGCTGGATTTGCGCCCCCGTTCGCCAGTCATCGAGCGGCTCCGGGAGCAGGACTTCTGGGACGAGCCTCGAGGTCCGCGGCTCGTGGCACTGTGGAGCGAATCGGATACCACGATTCTACCACCGACCTCCGCGGCCTGGGAGGCCGCACAGACCCATCAAATCCCCGAGTTTACTCACCTCAGCTACCTGGTCAGCCCCGCTTCGTGGCGCGTCGTGGCGCGCCTTCTCAGAACCCCCGTTCCCATGGTGTGTTCGCACGCCAGAGATGAGAAGATGAGCCTGGGGCTTTGAACGCCGCTGCCGGTGTTGCATTCCCGAGGTCGGACGACAATGACGAC
>SLPW01000090.1 GCA_007131755.1 Myxococcales bacterium
CAAAGAGGACTGCCCCGAACACGATTCCCACGAAGAGTCCGAGGCTCGCCGCCGTCTGGCCGGCGCGATAGGCCTCGTCGGCGTCTTTTTTGCCCATGCGCTGGGCGACCAGAGCGGCGGCAGCGATGGAGAAACCGCTGGCGGCGGTAAAGCCGATGGCCTCGATGCCGAGTAGAGTTTCGTGGGCGGCCAGCGCGACGTTGCCCAGATGCCCGATAATGGCGATGGAGGCTACGTATGCGAGGTGATAGAGCAGACGCTCGCCAAGGGTGGCACGGGAGACGCGCTCAGCGCCTCCGAGGCATAGCGCCCGATGATGAGGCGGTCCGTGGTGAACACCAGTGTGGTCACCATCCCCTGGAGCACGGCAGGCCAGGTCAGGACCAGCACTTCGCGCAACAGCTTTCGTGAGAAGAGGGGAGAACGCACGTCTCTTACTCCCGTGGGTCATGCATCGGAAGAGGCCCCGGTGCACCGAGGCGGGGCACATGTGGTTTACACCGCAGACCGTTCATCAGCCAACCGACCATTCCTCGCCAAGAATCTTCTCCAATTCTCGCAATCGAGGCGATTTCGTGACAAAGTCGTGGGGTAGTCAGCTTCGTTACTCTCGTGAATCGCGTAGCGAAAACGGGCAGTCCAGAGAATGATGAGGAGTATTTCGATGAAATCGACAACGAGATTGGCGCTGCTGTGGACGATTTTGTTGGTTCAGATTTTCGCGATTTCTTGTGGCGGTGAGGACTCTGACGATGAGGACTCCCAGCAGAAACAGGATGAAGAGGACGAAGAAGAAACGTTCGATGACGTGTGCTCCGAGCAGCAGATGACGACCATTGATGGCGTCGAGATCGTGGAGTGTCTCGCGCTCCATGACGAGGCGCCATACGTTCGCTTGCCGGAAGACAGCGACGAGCGGCGCTTCGTGGGATTGAACCCCGATCGCGCCGTGGTCGAGTTCCGAGGTGGCGAGGTGGCGCTGAACGAGGATGCCATGGAACTTCTGGCTCCGGAATACGAGGATTGGGATGAGCCGCGTTATGCCTATCTGCTCTATGAGGTAGAGCTCGATGGCGAGGAGTTGAAGAGCGTGAAGCCCGCCCTCATGTTTAACGGCGAAGTATTTCTTCATTACAATCTGGCCGGGTTGGCGCTGGAGGGCCTGATCTCGGCGTTCGATGAGATGGAGGGCGGGGCTCCCCGCTTTGAGTTGGAGCCCTCACTTCCGATACGCGTCGGCTTTGGCGAGGAGATTGAACAGCGCGAGATGGCCCCGCAGGGAGGCTCCTTTCGCGTCTATCAACTAAAGGGGACAATCACCAACCTCACCGAAGGGGTACTGGGCGCGGGCGATGACTGCATTCCTGCCCTGGCCGACGAGCCGGAGACGAATCCCTTCTTCGAGGCCCACACCGGCGAGGTAGAGGTCATTCGATATGCGAATATGCACACCGGATTCGACGATGTGATCGTCGTCGACTGGCCCACTGGCGGTGACAATATGGGCGGAGAGGACTTGTTCGCGCGGCCCATCGACCTCTTGCGTCGAGATGAAGTGTCGGGTCCGTATCACGGCACGCCCCACGGAACGCCCTGGTCGTCGCCGACGATGGATGTGGAGCCCGTCGACGGGGGAGGAGGCCCGTGCCCCTGAGGCCGTCACGTCATCTGTTTTGTCACCTGAAAGAATTGCTTAGCTTACCTAACGAGCGTGCTTCTCCAATGCCCATGGCCCAAGCCCATCATGGCGAGGTGAGAAGCCACAGGCGCCGATCATCGCCAGGACCTTCACTTCACGGAACGCCTCTCCATCGACAAAGATCTGGGGCGTGAGGAAGGCAACCGCGGCGAAGGCGGCCGTGGCGACGAGCGTCATCGAACCGACGAGTCTCAGTGATTGCCACAAAATGTGTGGGATCGCCACCAGCGACTCCCCGACCGTCGACGGTATGGGATAGGACCCGGATTCGTCGCCGAGGTCTTCGTCTGGCAGATCGGCATCGGGCGGTGAATATAAGCCGTCATCGGAGGTCATCGAAGGGGCCCCTCTTCGTCTGGGCGTTGTGTGCCGATCAGGCTACAAAGGGGGCCGACCTGCAGTCAACCCGTATCGTCGATGAGGGCGGGGTTGGCGTCCGTCGGTAGCAGGCTCAAGGCCCTGGCAACGACCTCGACCTCAGCTGCGATCCCCCGACGATTCTTCAGCCTTCACCACTCCTGCATCACAAGCTCTTCGCTGTGGGCACGCGACCATGCGTAGGCGTAGGTATCGCCACGTTTGGGCATCTGCTCGGGATGGGGGAGGTGCCGAAGCGGAGGAGCGTCGTCGTATCGAAAAGTCGGAATTGAACTCTCTTTCATCGTGTCATAGTCCCTCGTATTTCAATAGCAGCGAGTTGGAGTTTACGGGGTTGAAGCCCATGATGTGATAGGGATCATCGCTGTTGATGATGTGGGGCTTGAAGGGTCTTGGAATACCAATGATTTGATAGGCTGCCGGCTCCTCGGTCAAGGGGACTTCCACAGGAAGGACGACCCCTTTCTTTCCCTCGAAGGGGATGCCCGGATAATCCGCGTCACCCGGGTCCAACAAGAAGCTGTCGATCACCTCATGGTCGCGCATGACGTGGTAGAGATTCAATCCACGAGTGTCGGTAGTGAAGTGCGTGGTGTGCAACCCGGCTACATAGAACTCCAGTGATGCCGTCGGCTCATCGAAGATCAGCGTTTCGCTCAGACAACTCTCGCCGTCAGGCCAGTCCATCGATGTCCAGTCGCAGACGTCGGAGGGAGGAGCGAGAAATTGAAAGTTCAACCTCGCGACAAATGTCGACGGGGCCAACGAATCCCATTCTTCGGCCTCATCCGTGCGATCGGGATAGTCCATTGTATGATCTTCAACGCAGGTGTCGCCGTAGTAGACAGTGTGAGTGTCCATGTAGTGGAAAGCCGAGCTCGTCGTCACACCTGGTCCGACGGCGCTGGCGAGGTATCGCTGGTTGGGGGTTGGTTCCCAGACGGGAAAGCGGAGTACCTGAATATTGTAGGCGCCGATATCAGGAAACGCCCAGGGAGGGATGACCAGCGTATAGTGAACGGGAGTACCCTCCGGTACGTGAAGGACGTGATGGATGTCGAAGCGATCCTCAGACCACTCCATTATTTCATCCATTGATGGAAAGGGACGGGGCCCTAAGAAGTCGGGAACTCGCTCAAGCGCGAAGGGAATCGGCTCGCCATTCAGGAGCACCACGGCGTGGTAGTCTGAGGGCACCCACCAGACATTGTGCTGAACGTTGGAGTGATCAATGACGAAGTATTCGCCGGGGTAGAGCCAACTCTCCATCACTCTACCGCCGGTGCACCACATGTGGTCGCGGGACACGGGCCCATAATTGGTTG
>SLPW01000082.1 GCA_007131755.1 Myxococcales bacterium
AAGCCCAGGGCGGCGGCGATGAAGACGCGAAGAGCGGCGATCTTGGCCGGGGTCTTGGTATCGCGAAGCGCGAAATAGGTAGAGTTGTACAGTCGGGTCGTCGTCGTCGCCGTCAATGCGATTCCGTAGGCTGCCAGGGTCGCTGCCACCAACAGGGTCTGGGGGCGTCCGAATTCGCCGCGCTCATACATGGCACCGACGATGACGTCGCCCAGGGCCAGAAATCCGAAGAGCGAGGGGATGACGTAGAAGGACATACGCCGAAGAGCATCGTTGGCCCGGTTGCGCAAGACCTCCACACCCTTTCGGCGCTCCCGGGACAGCTCGGGAAGCTCGGCGGCGGCCACGGACATCCCGAAGAGACTGACGGGCAGCATATATAGGGTCTGTGCGTAGGCGATGGCCGCCACGCCGCCTACGGCCAGCAGGCTGGCCAGGATCATATCCAGATAGCCGCTTATCTGGACTACGCCGCGTCCCAATACGGCGGGGATGGCGTTTCTTATCACCTCCGCCCGCTCTTTCATGTCCCGGGCAAAGGTCAGGACCAGACTCTTCTCGAGGCGAAGGACCCAGGGAAGCTGGATGGCGAATTGGATGAGACCTCCCGCGAAAGCCCCCCACCCGACGGCGATGATCAGCGCGTCCTGCTCCCAACTCCACCCGAAGAAGAGCATGGCCGCGATGATGGCTCCGTTCCACAATACGGGGGCGACGTAGGACAGAAAGAAGCGGCGATGGCTGTTCAAAATCCCCAGCGTCCAGGCGTAGAGCACCAGAAAGCCGGTCATGGGAAAGAGAATGCGCACGAGCGTGATCGTCACCTCGCGCCGCTCTCCCTCAAAGCCAGGGGTGAAAAGACTCACCAAGAGCGGGGCCGCCAAAATGCCCAGGAGCACAAGCGTGCTGGCCAGGACGAAGAGGAGGCTGAAGATGGCTCCCGCCAGACGTCCGGCTTCTTCTTTTCGGCCCTCCTCCAGAAGCTCCGAATAGACGGGGATGAACGACGCCGACAGGGTGCCCTCACCGAGCAGATTCTGCAGGGCGTTGGGCATGCGAAGAGCGGCGCGGAAGGCGTCGGCGTATAGCGAGGTGCCGAAGAAATGGGAGAAGATTCCCTCGCGAAGAAGCCCCGACAGACGGGACAACAAGATCCCCGCCGCCACGAAGAGGGAGGCCCGCTTCGTATCGGAAGAGCCGGCGGAGTCGCTCTTGTGCGTCTTTTCGCCCTCTTCGGCACTGTCGGCGCTGTGAGTTTCGTCGCCCATGGGGATCGATGGAGTTCGAGAAAGGAAATGCCCCGCCCACAGTAGCGTGGACAGGGCGGGAGGATAAGAAAATTTTCGGGCCCCCCGAAACCCCTCTTGTTTTTAGGGCAAGGATGCCCAACATTGGCATCCACTACGGCGGCACGACCGGAGGACGCGATGAATCTTGTGATCAACGGTGAAGAGCGAAGCTTCGAGGCGGAGGCGGTGGGGACAGTGGGTGCGTTGATCGAGGCCCTTCAGATCGAGGCAAAGCGTGGCGTGGCGGTGGCCGTCGACGACGAGGTGGTGCCCCGCAGTCGGTGGGAAGAGGCACCTCTTCGAGACGGAAGCCGAGTGGAGATCATACGGGCCACCCAGGGTGGATGACGATTCCTAGAGATGCGAGGCAGGCGATGGACGACGTATTGAAGGTGGGCCCCTACGAATTTTCGAGCCGCTTATTGGTGGGTACGGCCCGCTATCCGAATTACCAGGTGATGCTCGACGCCCTGGAGGCGAGCGGCACGGAGCTTGTGACCGTGGCCATTCGCCGCCTCGATATCGAGGCCTCCAGCGCCTCCGGAGTTCTGGACCTCGTGATGGACCGCTATACCCTTTTGCCCAATACGGCCGGCTGTTATACGGCGAAGGACGCCGTGCTCACCGCTCAGTTGGCCCGCGAGGCCCTTCAGACGGATCTGATCAAGTTGGAGGTCATCGCCGACGACGAAACCCTGCTGCCCGACGCAGAGGAGTTGCTCAAGGCGGCGCGCACCCTGGTCGACGATGGCTTCGTCGTCATGGCCTATAGTAACGACGATCCCGTCCTGTGTCGCAAATTGCAGGATCTGGGTTGTGCGGCGGTGATGCCCCTGGGCTCGCCCATCGGGAGCGGGATGGGGATCCGAAACCCCTATAATTTTCGGATCATCCGTGACGAACTCGAGGTGCCGATGCTGGTGGACGCCGGGGTGGGCACGGCCTCCGATGCGGCGCTGGCCATGGAGCTGGGCTGCGACGGGGTATTGCTCAACTCCGCCATCGCCGGCGCCGAAAATCCGGTGCGCATGGCCACAGCCTTTCGCCTCGCCGTCGAGGCGGGTCGCCTGGCACATTTTGGGGGAAGAATCCCCAGACGGCTGTATGCGAAACACTCCTCACCGCTGGAAGGAGTCGTCGAATATGGGTCGACGAAATAGAGGCACGGAACACAGGCTCCATCAATTGTATCTCATCGCCGACGTGGGCTTCGCACAGAGTTTCGACGTCGATCTGGTCGGTGTGGTCGAGGAGTTTGTGAGCGCCGGGGGAAGGATGGTCTCCCTTCGCTGCACTGAAGGCGATGACCGATATCTCTTGGAGGTGGGAAAAGAGATCGCCGGATTGCTCTATGCGGTGCGGGGGACGTTTTTAGTGCACCGGCGTGTCGACCTCGCCATGCTGTTGGGAGCCGACGGGGTTCATCTGCCGTCGAAGGGATTTTCGAAGCGCGAGTTGGAGCAATTGATGGGGCGCGCTGTCCTGGGCGGACGTTCCTGTCACAGCGCTGAGGAGATACAGCGCTGGCAGCGCGTAGGAGGCGATTTCGCGACATTGGGGCCGCTATTCTCCAGCATTTCGAAGCCAGAATACGGACCGCAGTGGGAGGCCGAGGAGTTTCGCGACGTGGCGCGCTCTTCGCAGGTCTTCATCTACGCCCTGGGAGGGGTGGTGCCCGAGAACGTCCACCAGTGCTTCGAGGCCGGCGCCTCGGGCGTGGCCGTCGTAGGCGGGATCATGGGCGCTGCGTCGCCCTTCGAGGCCACCCAGCGTTATCTGGAGGCCATCGACGAGGTTTTCTAACAGTACAACGTCACGTAGCATTCGGTGCCCGACGTCAACGGCGCCGACGGTAACTTTCTTAGGCCTTTCGTTTGTACGGATACTGCCCGTTCGACCACTGCTCCACAATCGATATGGCTACGAAGGGGGCTCAACGCAGCTAGAACCATTAAGCCGTTGAACGTCGTGAAATTACTCCGCCGAGACAGGTGCGAATACGTTGGAGAGCTACAAAACCTCGGTTCCACTTCTTAAATCACCGTTCGCCGGTCTCCGATTTACTTCTACTTCCCACTCGACACGTGCCGGGGTTCCAACACGCCTTG
>SLPW01000352.1 GCA_007131755.1 Myxococcales bacterium
ACGGCCATCACCACCATATCGGTTTGATAGGTCGCCTGATCATCGAGATGGATTCGCAGTTTCCCGCCGGCTTCTTCGATGGCCGTCACCGCCATCTCCAGACACAACTCCACCCCATTGCGTATGCACGCCTCGGCCACGGAGGCCGCCATTTCCCGGTCCAGATTGGGCATCAACTGGTCGTTCATCTCCACCAGCGTGACGTCGATTCCCCTGTGAATGAGGTTTTCCGCCACCTCCACCCCGATAAAACCTCCTCCGACGACGGTGACATGCTCCACCCTGGACTTGTCACAGGCCTCGATGATGAAATCCATATCCGGAATGGTTCGCAGCGAATATACCTCGTCCAACTCCACCCCCGGGATGGGAGGCAGAAATGGCGACGCTCCCGGCGACAGCACCAGATCGTCGTAATCAAGCCCTTCTTGCTGGCCATTGTCCACGTCGCGAAGGGTGATGTTGCGAGCCTCCGGATCGATGTCCACGGCCTCCGTCAGAGTTCGGACGTCCACGTCGAAGCGGCGCTCGAAACTCTCCGGGGTCTGAATGAGCAACTTCTCTCTGTCCTCGATGACCCCGCCGATATGATAGGGCAGTCCGCAGTTGGCAAAGGAGATATGGGGCCCCCGCTCGACCATCACGATCTCGGCATTCTCGTCCAGACGCCTCAACCGGGCGGCGCAGGAGGCGCCGCCGGCGACTCCTCCCACGATGACCACCCTTCGTCGATCCTCTGAACGTTCACGGGTTTGATTCTCACTCATTGTTGCGCTCCTGCGGGTTGTGGATTGAAGAAAGAGACTTCCACGTCCACGCCACAATAAGAGCGAACCCCTCCCGGTCTATCCCCGCAGTCTCTCAATCACCCACTTTTCCCCCTCCTCCACCATTGAGCTGCTCGGTCGAGCCACTCCAGAGCCTGCTCGCCGTAGCGATCGACGAGGCGAAGCATCCAGTCGTCGTCCTCGTCGCCGCCGACCTTGCTCAGATCCAGGTCGCCTCCGTCGGGCCCGTATAGCTTCTCCATGACCTTGCGCACGCTCAACTCCACGGCGCTCTGCACCGGAATCTTGGCCATCATGCCGTACATCGCCGCCTCCCCCTCGCTCGCCAACTCGGGGTTGCGCCGCACCCGGTCGACGGCGTCGCGAAGATCGGCGGCAAAATCACCGATCACCGGCCCGTTGTGTGCGTTCACCGTACAATGCAGGCTCGCCGGCTTGTGCTGCCGATCCAGCGCCCAGCCCCTCTCCTGCATCTGATCTGCTACGGCATAGATATCGACCTTCGAATCGCGAGATCCGAAGGTGACGATCGTGGAGTGCTCACTTCCCAATATTTCCAACTCCTCGATGGCCGCCACCTCCTCTTTGAGCGCTTTCGCCGCCTCCATCGCTCGGGCGGCGAGCTCCATATAGCCCTCTTCGCCCATTGACTTCATCGCCGCCCAGGCCGCCGCGATCGCCCCTCCCGGCCGGGTCCCGGCCATCGTCGGCGAGGCGTAAATGCCGCCGGGAAACCCGGCTTCTACGAAGAATTGATGGCGCAAATAACTCATATCCCGGTACAGGACGGTGGACGCGCCCTTCGCCGCAAAGCCGTATTTATGGCAATCCGCCGACATGGACGTCACTCCCTCGACGCGAAAATCGAAGGTGGGGACCGCATATCCCAGCTTCTCCACCCAGGGCAGCAAAAACCCCCCGAAGCAGGCGTCGACGTGAAAGGGGATATCGCGCTCAGCAGTGATCTCGGCGATCTCCTCGATGGGATCGACCATCCCGTGCGGATATTGAGGAGCCGAAGCGGCGACGAGCATCGTCATCGGTCCCATGGCCTCTTCCATCGCCTCTGGATCGGCGCGGAAATCTTCACCCACCTCCACATAGCGCATCTTTGCCCCGAAATAATGCGCCGCCTTCGCAAAGGCGGGATGAATGGTTCGGGGAGCGACGATCTCTGGACGCAGGGGAAGCCTCTTTAGAATCCGAGCTCTCTCACGTGCGGCCTTTACGGCCATCAGAATCGACTCCGTTCCCCCGGAGGTCATCGTCCCCACCACCTCTTCGTCGCCGTGCAACATGGAGGCCGTCATCCTCACCACCTCCGATTCCATTCGCTTTAGGCTCTTGAAGGCCATCGGATTGAGGCCGTTCTCACTGAAAAAGAGACTATAGGCCTCCTTCAAGAACTCGTGATGTTCCTCTCCGGCGTAATACACCAGGCTCCAGGTGCGCCCGGCCCGCCAGTCGGCGTCATCCTCACGATAGGAGCGCATCTCTTCGAGCAACTTCTGGCGATCGATCCCGGTCCGGGGAATGACTCCTTCCTTCTTCATCTGCTGCTCCCACTTCTGATATGACAGGTGTCCAATACGCACCCACGATGTACCCTCGTCATTGCCTTGGCAATGGTGCATGATCGAGAAACCCGCCTCACCTGCTGCAGGATCTCTAAATGGCGCTATTTATTCTCCAACTGATGCTATACCTGACGGTCCCCCTGATGGCCATCGAATTGGCCCGCCGCTACCGGGTCTTCGAGTGGTTCAACCCGGTGGTGCTCTGCTACGTGGTGGGGATGGTGATGATGAACACCCCCGTGCTCGACGTGGACGAAGAGCTGGCCCGTACGGTCACCGAAGCATCGATCCCACTGGCCATCCCGCTGATCCTCTTTTCCAGCGACATCCGGGCCTGGCTGTCCCAGAGTCGCCCCACGGTCATTTCCTTTTTATGCGCCCTGGTCGCCGTATGCATCGCCTCCTTGGCGGCGGCGCTGACCTTGGGCCACACCATCGACGACGCGGCGACGACGTCGGGCATGCTGGTCGGCGTCTACAGCGGCGGGACCCCGAATTTGATGAGCATCGGCATGGCCCTGGAGGCTTCCGAGGAATTATTCGTCCTCCTCAACGCCTCGGACGTCATCGTGGGCGGAATCTATCTGCTCTTCTTGATCAGCGTCGGAAAGCCGCTTCTGTCACGCTTTTTTCACCCCTACGACGGCCCCGTCACTCACCACTCCACCACCCCCGACGAGGAGGGTTTTCGACTCCGCGATGTCGCCGGACATATGGTGCTGGGATTTATTCTCAGCGCCGTCATCGTCGCCTTCAGCGCCGGCGCCACCCTACTCTTGGTGGGGCACCTCGCCATCGCCGGTGTCTTTTTGGGATTGACCACCGGAGGCATCGCCGCCTCTTTGGCAGCGCCGATCCGAAACCTCGGCGGCACCTACGAATTGGGCTCCTACTGCATTCTCGTCTTCTGCGTGGCCATGGGGGCCCGCACCGACTTTTCTCAACTCTTGCAGGCGGGATCGTCGATCTTCATCTTCACCGCCGTCGTGATGTTCGCCGCCATCATCATTCACTTCTTGCTGGCGAGAAT
>SLPW01000325.1 GCA_007131755.1 Myxococcales bacterium
CGAGAACGAGAACGAGAACGAGCCCTTATCGGTCTATTGTGATTGGGGGCCGATGTCGGGGATATCGCGCAGGAGCATCACGTTGGGAGAGCTTTTCCGCATCAGGTTTAAGCTCTGTTTGCGGGGCTCCAAGATCTGACGTAGGCCCGTGGAGCGAGGCGGAGGGGGGACGACGATGAGGTCGTAGGCGTCGGGTTCGACGCTGTCGATGAGTTCGTCCAGGGAACGATAGTCGCGGTACGACCAGGAGCTTTCGATATCGTATTCGGCCAGGATATCGACGATATCTTGAAGACCCTGGGGCGGTTCGAAGAGGTCGTCGACCACCATCTGCTTCATGCGCTGTCTCGTCACGGCGTCGAGATATCCCTGAAACCGGCCCGGCGACTCCTCCCACAGCACGTCAAGAGTGATCTTCGTAGAGCAGCCCTGGAAGAGCGATCCCAGATAATTGGCGAGCTGGTCGTCGACGCTCGAAGAGTGGAGGGTGACGAGAATGTTGCGGCACAGGGAATCGCTGGTCTTGGTGACCAATAAATTACCTTTTCCTTTCAGAACGATCTCATCGGCGATAAGTCCCAGAAGATGTTGAGAGAATCCGCCCTTTCCGGCTCCGCCGAGGCAGACGAGATCGTAGTCCTCGGCGATCTCGAGGACATGCTGGGCCATATCCCCTTCTTCGCGCATCCAGGCGATTTCGTGGGCGTCGATGGAGAGCTCGTCGACCAACTCCTGGAGTTCCGTCTCAATGGTGGTCGCCGATCGTTCGGAGCCGATATTGTCCTCTTTTTTTCGGGTCGCCCGGGTGATGGTTTTCTTGGCCTCCGGCATCTCCCGAGCGCGGAGTTTGAAGGTGAGAATCGTCAGTTGATGGGCGGAATCGCCGAAGAGTTGAAGGGCGAAGCGAGCCGATTTGAGGGCCCAACGGCTTCCGTCAGCGCAGATGAGAATTCGCATCGGGTGTGGTGCCTCCAGTGGGATGGGATTGGTTGTCGAGCCCATAACCGTTCGCCGCAGTTTGGAATCCGACGCCAGTCCATCATTCGGTGGGATGGAGAACAACAGGGGCGATCTTCTTTAATCCCTAACGTAAAACTAAATCAACAGTGGCCAGTAAACAACGAGCATCAATAAGAAAACGGCGAAGGAACACAACATGGCCCAGAAGCCGGTCTTGATGAAATCGCTGGCCCTGAGATAGCCCGAGGCATAGATGATGGCATTGCCCGGGGTGGAGACGATGAGCATGAATCCGAAGGAGGAAGCCAGGGCGGTGGCGAGGCCGATGACGATGACGGGGATGCCGGTCTGAAGGCCGATTTCGATGACGATGGGGCCCATGACGCTGGTGGTGGCGCCGGCGCTCATGGTGGAGGTCATGGTGGTGATGAGGCCGGCAATCAGAAGCACCATGGAATTGCCACCCTCGAGTCCGACGCCGTCGACGAGTCCCAGAAAGGAGTTGGCCACCCAGGACGCGGCGCCCGTTTCGGCAGTATAACCGCCGAGGGAGATGGCACCGATATAGATGATGAGCACTCCCCAATCGACGTCGCTCTGATAATCTCGCCACTCCACCGTGCCCAGGGCCAGGAGAAGAGCAGCGGCGCCGATGGCGATGATTCCAATGCCGTAGAGGTCGCCGACGATAAGCCACAGGGCGATAGTGACCCCGAAGACGGCCAGGATGACCTTCTGATCGACGCCGAAGGGCCGTTCAGCGACCTCCATGCGCAGTGATTGTACGGCCGTGCTCAGGTCGGTGACCTCCGGGGGAAAGATGCGAGGGAGGAGAAAGGTCAACGCTACCACCATGGCCACCGTAAAGGGGAACATATACAGCGTCCACTCGTAGAAGCTGACGTTCTCGCCGCCCAATTTCTGCATATAATCCAACATGATCACGTTTCGGGCGCCGCCGGCGGGGGTATAGGGGCTTCCGACGATGGCTCCGAAGCCGACGGAGAAGATGAGGAGCTTGGTCAGATTGGTGATGCTCCCCTCGTGGGAGTCGCGGACGATGCTGATCATGCCCAATACGGGCGCCAGCATCAGGGCGGCGGCGGCGTCGGACATAAAGCCCGCCAGCAGTGCGCTGATGGCGATGATGCCGAAGACCACGGCGTAGACGTTGGTCCCCACCCGGGAGAGGATGAATAGGGCGATGAGCTTGTCGATGCCGCGGCTGGTCAGAGCGGCGACGAGCATCAACGTGCCCATCAAGAAGAGCAGAGCGTTGCTCATCATCCAATTTGTGACATCGCCTGTGTCCATCCCTCCGACGACGACCTGGTAGACCGGGATCAGCAGTCCGATGGCGGGCAGGGGGACGGCCTCCGTGGCAAAGAGGATGCATGCCGCAACGACGAGAGCCAGGGCCAGATGGCCCTGCATGCCCAGCGCTTCCGGGGTGGGAAGCATCATGATCGCCGCCCAGACACCGACGGCGACGGTGACCCACAGGGTCCTGCGCGGCGAGGAACTCTCCGAGCGCAGGGTCAAGCGAATCCGGTGGATCCATTTTCGCAAGAGCGGAAGCATTGCCGACCTCTCAAACACCCCAGAAGTAGTAGATGCCGAAAGAGGTACCCAGGGCCAATAGGAGTTGCAGCGGGGCGCCGACGCGGAAGAAGTCGGTGAATTTATAACCGCCGGGGCTGTAGACCATCAAGTTGGTCTGGTAGCCGATGGGAGTGAGCATGGAGGTGCTGGCGGCAAAGGTGACGGCCAGGACAAAGGAGAAGGGATCGGCGCCCAGGATATCGGCGGCGTCGATGGCAACGGGGACCATGAGGACGATGCTGGCGTTATTGCTGATGACCTGGGTGATCAGGGACGTAAAGACATAGAACAAAAAGAGCATCGCCAATGCGGGCAGGACGTCGGAGGCGCCGACGATGGTGTTGGCCAGATATTCGGCGCCCCCCGTCGACTCCAATGCGCTGCCCAGGGGGATCATGCCGGCGAGCAGGAAGATGACCGGCCAGTCCACCGCCTCGTAGGCCTCGTTCGGTTTGAGACAGCCCGTGACGATCATGGCCACCACGCCGGCCAATGAGGTCACCAGGATGGGAAGGACACCGGCGGCGGCCAGAGCGACGACGGCGGCGACGATGGCCAGGGATACGGGAATTTTGTCGGTGCGCGCACTCGGCGCTTCTTCGCCGTCGACGACGACGAAGCGGCGATCGTCGGCCAGAGTTTTGAAGTCCTTCGGGGAGGCCAATACCAGTAGCGTATCACCGCCGGCGAGGCGAAAGTCGTTCATCCGCTCGTGGATGACCTTGCGTCCACGGCGAATGGCGAGGACGGCGGCCTCGTATTTTTCCTCGAAATTCAACGAGGCGATCGACTCGCCCACGTTGGGAGTGTCTGGGAGGATGATGACCTCTGCCAGCCGACGTGGAGCTTTCTGGGGGTCTTTGCGTCCCGTCTCTTCCAGGCCCGTTGCGGGGGCAAGATCGAGGGCCTCCACCTCGAGCAATAATTTCAGGTTGTCCCGATCGGTACGGATCATCAGGCGGTCGCCGGCCTGGACCTCCTTTCGAGCCAGAGGTTGAGAGAATTTGGTTCCGTCTCGCACCAGGTGGACGATATCGGCGTCCAGATTGAAGTCGCGAAGTACCTCGCGCACCGTCTGGCCGATCAGTGGTGACTTCTCGGCCACCACGACCTCCGTGAGGTACTGGTGCATTTCGAACTCTTCGGTCAAATCCTCCTCGGGCTTGATGCGCTCCGGGATGAGGTGGCGACCGATGAAGAAGAGATAGAGAAAGCCGATGACCAGCAGAAGGGCGCCCAATTTCGTAAATTCGAACATCGAAAAGGGCTGGCCGATCAGTCGGTTGGAGATATCACTTGCCAAGAGGTTCGACGAGGTGCCGATAAGGGTCAGCATTCCGCCGATCATGGAGATGAAGGAGATCGGCATCAGGTATTTTGACGGCGACGTCTTCGTCTTTCTCGTGATATCGCGCACCATGGGAAGCATCATGGCCACGACGGGAGTGTTGTTGACCATGCCGGCCGTGGTTCCGCTGAGGCCGGTGAGCATGGCGAATTGCTTGCGCGGACTTCCGGCGGCAAGCTCGATGATCTTATCGCCCACCTTCTGGATGACCCCCGTGCGCCGAACTCCTTCGCTCAAGATGAACATGGCGAGGACGGTGATGGTGGCCGGGTTGGCGAAACCGGAGATCCCCTCCTCGGGGCTGACCTGGGTAAAGGGCTCGAGGATCATCAAGGCCACCAACACCAGAAGTGCGGTGATGTCGATGGGGATCAGTTCGGTGATGAAGAGGACGAGGGCCACGATGATGATGGCGAAGACCACCACCATTCCCATATTGGGGGCGGGAGCGGCGGCGGCGAGGAGGAAGAATCCTCCGAAAAGACTCGACATCGTGAACATCCGAAAAAACTATCTAGGTCAAAAGGTACGCTGATGGGCGTCAAGAGAGTAAGATCGTCGTCCTGCGGATCCAAGGGGGATTTGGTTGGCGACGTCGTTTCTCGATCCTCGGTTGCTCTACCGCAGGAAGGCTTGACCTTCCGAGGATGTCACGCGCAGTCCAGCGTGACCTGGATAGCCACGCGGCCTTTGGCCCGTGGGAACGACGGTTCGGGCCAAATCAGGAGTGCCGTTGTGGGAATGTCCCGCAGGAAGGCTTGACCTTTCGAGGATGTCACGCGCAGTCCAGCGTGACCTGGATAGCCATGCGGCCTTTGGCCCGTGGGAACGACGGTTCGTAGTTGTGACGACGGAGGGTTCGACGCGTGCCGGCAACCCAACGCCCATCACGGGCCACAGGCCGCGTGGCTTTTTGTGTCGGCCGCAAACGGCACGGCCGAAATCCTCGGCAGCCAAGGCGTGCCTGCGGTTGGACGAGGTGTAGTCTTATCCTCGCGGCGTGCCGCCGTAGAGTTCGGCGTCGCCGCGGATTTGATACCACCCGTATCGCGCGGCTTCGCGAAATTTGCGCCAGGGAAGCGCCATATGCTCTTCCCAGTGGCGCCCCGCCTCAGAAGCGATATCCGGCCACAGCCGGCGGCGGTGTTCCTCGGCCTGCGCCAGCTCCAGACCGTAGCGGTAGGCGCGAAGGTAGTCCTCGTAGGGAAATTCGCCGAAGGCGGCGTAGTGCTTTTCGTAGTGGCGCCGGAACTCCGGTTTGTAGAGCAGAAACTGGGCGTCCGCTCGGCGGTCAGTGAGGACATCGAATGGAGAGTGCTGACGTGGGGAAGTTCGCGACTCCTCGTCGGTGCGGTGGCGAAAGCGCTCCTCCCGCAGTTCATGAGCCTCGTCTTCGGCACTGCCGGTGGTGGTGTCGATGAACTGCGCTTCGCTCTGTTCCACAGCTTCGTCGGGGGCCGACTCGGGGACGTCGGTGATTGTGCGAATGACGTCGACGTCATGATGGGTGTGAGGCGGTGGTTCGCGAGTATCTCGTGGTGAATTGGGATGAAGGGCGACGTCATGGTCGCCGTAGGAGTTTTCGACGCCCAGCTCCTTGATGGGAGCCTGCGACATGATCTGTTTCGCCCGTCCGGAGATCTCGTCGTCCGATTGGACGACCACCAGGGAGCGACCTCTGGTAACCTCCTGAGCGTAGTGCTCGGCGTCTTCCTCGGGGATCCCCATATCGCTGAGCAGACGCCGAAATTTTGCAGCTTCCAGGGCGCCGTTTCGCTTCTCCGATCGAAAGGCACGGCGAAAGAGGTTTCGGTCCTCACGATGGCGCTCGATATGTTCGATCTGCGAGTCGTCAAAGCCTGCGTGTCGAAGGGAATCGACGACGCGGCGGGCGTTTTTGGGGCGATCGTAGAGAGAGACGATGAGTCGGGTCATGGCGGTCTCTAGGGTGTGACGCAGGAGGGTGACGTTGGGCGACGACGTCCTCGGCAAGAGCACGTCGTCGCCCCGGAAGTTGAAGGGTTATGCACGAGGCGGACGGCGCTCGTATTCCTCTTCATCACCGCGGATCTTATACCATCCGAAGCGCACGGCCTCCTTGAAGTTGTCCCAGGAGCTGGCCTGTTGGGACTCCCACTGGCGACCGGCTTCCTCTTCGACGGACTCCCAGTTCCGACCGCGGTAGTTTTCGTCCTCCGCAAGGGCCATGCCGTAGCGGTAGCCCAGGGAGTAGTCGTCGAAGGACTCCCCGCTGTCGGCGAAGTGCTGGTCGTAGTGCTGTCGGTAGTCCGGTTCGAATTGTTCGAATCGCGCTGCGCTACGCCCGCCGGTCATCTCCTCGATATTGATCTCCTCGTGACGCACCGTCTCGCGAACGGTCTCGGGATGTTCCTCGGTCTCCTTGGAGATGATGACCTCTTCATGAACCCGAGGTTCCTTCTCGACCATCGGTTCTTCACGAGTGACGGGGATCTCCATCTTTTCTCCCGTAAAGGCTTCCTCGCCCTCCTCGAGGGGACGGTCGACGGCGTGTCGCTCTACGTCGACTTTTTCCTCGCGCAGATGAATTTCTTCTTCTACGGGCTCTTCGGTGACCTCTTTTTCGACGCGGAGGCTGCCGGCTTCCTCCTCGCGTTTTCCCACCACCAGATCTTCTTCGACGGCCTCGACGCGCTCCTCTCCGGTGGCGACGCGTTCCTCGCCGGTTTCGACGAGTTCGTCTTCCGGCTGGATGCGCTCCTTGCCGACACCTTCGTGATATTCCTCACCGGCGGGATGAGCGCTGAGGTCGCCTTCGATAAACTCCTCGGAGGCGCCCATTCTGGTGTCCTCCTCTTCGGTTCCCTCGAAGGGATAGCGATCGAGGACGTTACGGGCGCGCTCGGCCTCAGCGCTGGTGTCGACGTTGACGAGAAGCAGGGACTGGCCCTTTTTGACCTTCTTTGCGTAGTCCTTCGCCTCGTCCTCCGGAATGCCCATTCCGGTCATGAAGTCCATCGTCTTCTCCGCCTGCAGCTCTTCGCCGCCGTCAGAGGTGAAGACGCGCTTGAAGAAGCTCTGTTTTTCGGGGTCACTCTCGATGCACTCGATGTCGTTCGAATTGAACCCGGAGCGCTCGAGAGCGCGCATTCCTTCGTTTGCCTTGTCGGGATGGTCGAAAAGTGTGGCGACTACGTATGCCATGATTACCTCACCGTTGGGGGGAGATTCGGATTAGCTGGCGATGTCGACTTCAACTGGAATGTAGAAACGTCGGGGCAGCCACCAAACGGTAGACGCGATTTTCGGCGTGAGGCGGTAACTCGAGCCACATTGCGGCTGTGTAAGCAAAAAAGCATTATCTCCCCCCATCTCCTTTGCCCTTCTTGGGCATTTGGATTTCGGCGTTGATTGTATCCACCTGTCACGGGAGCTTTTTCGTGGCCCAATGGACTCTCAGGGATTTCGGGGGCGGTCGGCATGTCCTGCGGCGGCCTGTGCGGCGCGCTCCAGAGGTACGCGGTTCATGACGTCACGGGCCAGAGGAGCCCGGGTCTCCTCGCAGCGAAGAAGGACCAGCGAGCGCCCCCGGCGGATTTCTTCGACGTAATCGGGCGCATCCTCTTGAGGAATTCCAAAATTGGTGAGAGCGCGGTGGGCCGAGTCGGCGCGAATGACCTCCCCGCGACCATCGGTGAAAAGAGGGCGGCGAAATAACTGATCATCCTCGGCGGGGCTCTCGATGCATTCGATCTCAAAGGACTTAAACCCCTCGTCGTGAAGGGCATGCATGACGGCCGTGGCCGTCTCGGAGTCTTCGTAGAGGCTGGCGAGGAGACGTTTCATCGGGGACTCCTGGATGGGAGCGCGGTGGATGGAGCTGTCGGGAGAAATATAAAACCGGGACGGGAAGGACAAAAATGTGCTCGCTGCTCTGCGGAATCGTATTGCCTGGTGTTCCGGTATTTCCTCGCCAGGCTGTTTAATCTTGTCCACCTGCGGGACCTACCGTCAGGGATTGAGGAGGAGAGGCTAGATATCACGGCCGGTGACGAATTCCGAGGGTTTGAGGACGGTGATGTCGAGGAGATCGCGGACCTGTAGGAAATCGGAGTCGTTGGTGATCAGGATGACGCCGCAGGCGTTGGCGAGGGCGGCGAATTTGCGGTCGCTTTCGTCGTCGATGATATCGAATAGGTGGGGCGCTGTGGGGCCGGGGTAGTAGCCCTGTTGGCGGAAGAGGGAGTCTGTGAAGTCCTCGTCGAGGGGTGGGATTTTCTCGACGACTGTGAGGGTCTCTTTGCGGGTGCGATCGTTCCAGACCTGTAGGAGCCGTCCCTCGTCGAGGGCATCGATGATGCGGCGCGAGGAGCTTCGGCGGTTGAATCCGGCGGCGACGAAGATATTGGTGTCGGCGATGATGGGGGGGATGAACATGGGATCTCACAATATTCGATTGGATTCTCAAAAGCAGGGGCCGCCGGGGCGGGGGGATGCCGAACATTTCGAGTGGTTCGATGTACTATCGGTGATCTTAGGTATGCACGGTCAGTGTGACGACCAATTGACATCGGTGCCAGACACTGTTGATACTCGGTGGAACGAAGAATTTTACTCGGAGTTACTTTGTGCACCGCCGGGCCGTCGATGCCGTCGGCGACCGTTCTCCCTGGCCGGGATGGAGTATCCATGGAAAGCCCGATTGACCGATGTTTTCTTGTTTTTGCTCTGTTGGTAGTCGTGAGTCTGTCGGCTCCCGGGTGCAATCTGTCTGAGCAAGAACTAGATAATTCGTCTTCGCCGTCGAATCAGGAAACCGACACGGACGTAGGTCAGGACACCAGCCCTGATCCCGATGTTGGTCCTGACGCAGATGTGAATGGCGACGAGGACACGGGAGGGGACGACGATTGTGAGAGCAGTGAGGAGTCGCCTTTCGCCGCGGGAGATGGAAGTGAGAGCGATCCCTTTGAGCTATGCAGCGTCCAGCAATTCAACGCCATCGGCGACGACGTGGAGTATATGGACGCCCATTTCGAGATGAGCGCCGACATCGACTTCGGTGGTGAGGCGCTGACCCCGGTGGGATCGGCGGACGAGCCTTTTCGGGGCAGCTTCGACGGCGGAGGTCACGCACTTCGGCAGATCCTGCTGGAGTCGCCGGAGGCCGTGCCGCTGGGGATCTTCGTTGCCCTGGGGGAGCAGGGAATCATCGAGGACGTCGTCGTCTCGGAGGTCACCATCGGGGGCACGGATAAAGTGGGGGCATTGGTGGGATTTAACGAGGGAGCCATCAGGGGCTGTGATATTTCGGCCACCGTCTCAGGCGACACGTATGTCGGCGGCGTCGTGGGAGAAAATAGTGGAGAACTCGAGGAGTGCGCCGTTTCTGGATCGCTGGAGGGCCAGTATCGCGTGGGCGGTCTCGTGGGAAGTAACGAGGAGGATGGCGTCATCTCCGATTCCGTCTCCGATGTGGAGGTGAAGGGAGCTTCCCTGGTCGGTGGAGCGGTGGGGAATAACGAAGGTGAAATCGAAGGAGTGCATGCCGAAGGCGACGTCGAGGTGACGGGGGCGGTGGACGTAGATGCGGTGGAGGGGCCCGAATATATAAGAGTTGCCGGGGGACTGGCCGGCGCCAATCTGGGGGAGGGAGAGATCTCGGATTCCAGAGCCGGCGGAAGTGTCACCGCTCAGGGAGAATTGGAGGGTACTCATATCGTCGAGGCCGTGGGAGGACTGGTCGGTTTGAGCGAGGGGCTGTTGTTGCGTACCCAGGCGACGGGGAACGTAAGGGCCGATGGACGATTGAGTCTGTCCGGAGACGATCGTGTAGGTGTCTTTTATGCGGGAGGTCTGGTGGGCGGAAGTTCTAGTGAGATTCGGAAGTCAGCAGCCGGCGGCGACGTCGAGGTGGCTGGAAGAATTCATGCCTCTTCGTCATCGTCTCATGGCCTCCGCTTTAGCGGTGGTCTGGTGGGCGTGGCGTTGGCAAACGTCATGGACTCCTACGCCACCGGACAGGTGGAGATCGATCTTCCGGAAGAGGAGTCGGTCGCTTCTTCGGAGGCCAACCTCGGCGGGCTCCTGGGATTGTTCGCAGAAGAAGAGGGGGCGAGCGAAGTTCCCCTTACGTCTCGAAGCTACGCCAGTGGACCGGTTGTCGGGGACTCGAGCATAGCCAAAGGCGGACTGGTGGGTTTCATCATGGGCGAGGCGACGATCCGTAAGTCGTACTGGGACGTCGATACTTCGGGACGACCGGAAAGCAACGACGAAGCAGGGGAGCCCCGGTCGACGGACGAATTCGAGGAACCATCGAGTTTTCAGGAGTGGGATTTTGGGACTATCTGGGAGATTGGCGAGTCCTTCGACGGCAGTTTTCGTCCCGTTCTTCAGTGGCAATCTCTGTGAGCGTGAGATCCGTCGAGGAGGAACCAAACCACTCTTGATTGTGGCTTGCGTGAGCCGCAGCTCGATCCCCAGGACGCAGGTGAGTGTCGGCGGAAGAAGTGGTGGAGGTGATCGAGTGAGGGGAGAGAAAGGAAAACCCGTGGGGGATAGTTACTCGAGAGGCAACGACGTCGGCGCCAACGATGATGCCTTCGTTGGTGGCCGCCAAGATCCCCAGTCGATCATCGCCGTCGATGCCGTGCGGGGCCTCACACGAGTGGTCACAGACGCCACAATGATCGGGATCTACGTCAGGGTCGACACATTCGTCATGGCACCACAATTCCCCGTCACTACAGGTGTGGGCATCGAGGGATTCGGCGTCGTCGAATTCCCGGCCGACATCGTAATCTACGAGAACGCATATGCCGTCGATACAGTCGACGCCGGGCATATCGCAATCTTGTGCCACGTCACAGGGGATCCCCTCGCGAGAGCCATCGTCTGAACTACAACCGCCGGAGAGAGCAAAAATAGTCAGGGCACAGGATATCCAGAGGATATGGATGGACCAAGACGGGGGTCCATAGTCAATGGAAGTTATCATCGTCGGCCCACCTGATTAAGTGAGTATTTGAGGAAGCGATGGTCACTATACCTCGCGCGACCAGGGGCGTTCAATTGGGCGTGGCCGAAGGGCCGGCCCGCCCAAAACGAATCGCGGAGATAGTCGCTTTCCTCCTTGAATCGAATATCATATCATGGCGATGATTCGCTTATAATGACTACAGTTTCGAGGGCTGTGTGCACGAGATGCACGACACCGACGATGCCTGACGTCGGCGAATATATGGCAGGTACCAGTAGAAAATTCGGAAAGGAGTAGAAATGGTTTTTTTTAGACGAGCTTCGCTCTTTTTTTTGGCGATATTGCTGACCACATCGGTCTTTTGGTCATGCGGCGACGATGAGGAGGGCTCCACGCCGAATTCGGAGGATGCCGCCACTGCCGACCCGGAAGAAATTGCCACTGAATATTGTGAGAAATCGGTCCAGTGCGACACCCTCGATGTTGCAGATTTGGACCTGTGCATTGACGAAGAGCGTTTGAACGCACAACGAGAAAAAGACGAAAATCCCGACTGTTACGATGCTTATGTGGATTTCGTCAATTGTGAGACCGATCAGCTATGTGCAGACTTCCACAGTGGAAAATGCGCCGAAGAACAACAGGCGAAGATCATGGCCTGTTACCGCGTTGAGGGATTTGAAGATCTGTCTCGTGCGCATTGCGAAAAGACGGCCGAATGTGACCAGTTCATGGACGTCGAGGAATGCGCCGATGTCGAACCCACCGTAGAGGACCCAGATGAAGAATGCTTGGAAGCCATCTATGACCAATTTTATTGCGTTATGTCACTCGAGTGCCAGGAGTTCACGGGGTCCGCAGGTCTCGACATCTGTGAAGACGAAGTGGAAGCAGTGAGGAGTGCATGCGAGGAAGAAGACGACGACGAATTTGATCCGGACGAATTTGATGATGTACACGCCGAATGGTGCGAAAGATACTTATTTTGCACCGGAGCAACCGATGACTCCCCGTGCACGAACGCGGTCCGAGGTGACGAACTCAACCCCGATTGTGGCGCCGCCCGCATCGAACACCTGCGATGCCATACGGAGTTGGGTTGCAGCGATTTTTTGGACTTCGATGCGATCGCAAATAATTGTGACGAAGAATTTGAGTTGATGGAGTCCGCCTGCTCGGGGTCCGGGGGGCATGGAGCGGACGTGGCCCCCGCTATCATCGCCAGCCACAAATGCAGTTTGTCGGCTAATTGCGAGGGAACGCATGACCCGGGAGAGTGTCCCGACGATGAAAGCGTCCAGTTTTACGAATCCGTTCTTCATATGGCCGTCTGTTATGATGCTATTTCTGAACGCGTCATCTGTGAGAGTGATCTCGTCATGAGCGCCGTTGGTACAGGCGGAGATATCTGTGAATTGGATTTCGAGGAAGAATGCACGGAGGAGATTGAGTTGACGGAACAACTGTGCCCACCGGGAGTCTGGTAGTGGTCAGCGCGTAACCGTAACCGGTCGGCGCCGGGTAGCCGTCAATCTTACTCCTCCGCGGGGGCCGAAGCGGTGGTGAGACGCCTCTGGGTGATCGCTGGGCTTGCGCGATGGCAGCGCCACGATCTCGCTACCGCTCGTCGTGGCGCCGAGGGATGCCATCGGCTCCAAGAGTCCGTGGGGATGAACTCGTGGGGAGCGGGGGTTTGGTGGCGGGTCGGCGGACCCCACCGCCTTACGTCGCTGCGCCCGAGGGCTCGCTCGTTCGGCACCTCCCCGTTCCTGGCGTCACGGGGAGGATCAAGTGCCGTATACGGGGTGGGAGGATCAAGCGCCGTATAGGGGGTGATGGGCGGTCAGAGATTGAGCTTTTCCGCCAGCGGTCGGGGGATGAAGAAGTGGTTGACGCTGATGGAGGGGTTGTGGCCGTCGTGGCGGGGGTAGGGATAGATGGTGCGGGTGCGCGAGCAATACTCGTCGGCGCGCACGTAGCCGGCCATGCGGGCGCATTCGCTCCAGGCGGCGCGAAG
>SLPW01000592.1 GCA_007131755.1 Myxococcales bacterium
ACGAGGGTTCTCAACTCCAGCGGGACGTCTGCGACGACCTTCACCGGATCTTCGCCGGAAAGCGAGCGCCACTGATCGTCGTGGTCCGCGTCCTGGGCGATCTCCCAACCGGCCTCGTCTCGCAACGTTGAGAAGTCTTCAGGCTCCCGGGGACGGACCTGAAAATCCTGGATGACCGGATTGTGATTGTACTCGTCTGTGCCGCCCCACAACAGAAAGCGCTTCGACGCCACCACGCGCTCCTCGTCAGTGCTCACCTCCAGGCGAAGAGTGATCTCGTAGCCCTCAGAGCAATCCCCTCCGGGCAGAAATTGCGCCATCGACGGATCGTCGAATTCCTCCAGAAACAAGCGCTGGATGGACTCGCAGAACTGGCGCACCTCCTCGGGCTCGAAGAAATTGACGAAGGTGGCCTCCGACTCATCGCCCAGATCGAAGAGGCCCTCCAGATCCTCGGGCTCTCCCCCTCCATTTGCCTCTTCCATCAACTGGGCCAGATCTTCTTCATCGATGGGACAGCGAAAGTCGTCGGCCGCCGACGTCCTGACGGGACACCAGGACCAGTCGTATTCGATATCGGCTTCGCCGGGGGCATAGGTGAGCGCCGTCAGCGTCACCGGCTCGAAGGGCTTGGCCACCACCGGATCGGCTTTGATCCCCATCACCCGCAGATTGTTGATCTTCCAGAACGGTTCGAAATCGGGAGTGCAGCCGGCGACGGCGACGGCCACAAGCGTCGCTATCAGAGCTTTCCCATAGAAAACGCGCATCCGATGCTCCTCAGTCCCGCAGGGGGCGTATCACAGTCCCCTACAGGAGGATGGCAGTGGAAAAGAACTTCATTCGGACGTGGGCACCAGTCCCACGAGGAGGACAAGGTGGCGGGTGTTGCGATGGATTTCAAGCACGTCCTTGCGTTTGTTCTCCGACGTCCTGTGTCTACAATGGATGGCCGGATTTGTTTTTCTGGTGCGCACCGTGGATGATATTCTACAAAATGAACGGAAATTGCCATGAGTGATCATGTCTACAAGATCGTCAAATTGGTCGGCTCCTCCCCCCAGGGGATCGAGGATGCCATCGACAACGCGCTGGCCAAGGCCGGGGAATCGGTCCGCCATATGCGCTGGTTCGAAGTCGAAGAGACGCGGGGGCATATCGAAAACGGAGAGGTCGCCCATTACCAGGTGATCTTGCAGGTGGGATTTACCCTCGATGATTGAGGTCCTGCGATGTCGAAAAAAAAGAGCAATCGCCACAAGAAGAAGGTCGTAAAAGAGGGACTTCGGGCGCTCAAGAACAAGCCCGGATGGGACGTGGACGCCTATCGCAATCGCGATCCTCAACAGGGGTTGAGGCAGTTGGAGCAGTCCATGCGCGGCCATCGCACCTATGAGGATGCTCAGTCCTGCACAGATTGTGAGGCAATACGCCAGGACTCCGACGACGAGACCGCATTATGCGATCGCCACCTGGCCGAGGCGATGGGGCTCGATCCCGGGGATTGAGGTTCTTTCGACGCAGACGCTTCGAGGTTCTGGTGGTCCTCGGCGGAAGTCCTGAGCCCTATTCGGCGAGGACTGAGCGACGAGCACCACTAGACTGTACAATCGTCGGGGAGGAAGGGTGGAGCCTCCCTGAAATACAATCGGGGAGGGAGTCGGGGGGATGTCCGAGAAACCACAAAAAAGTCCGCGCGGTTATCGAGGACTGATTGCGATCGTATTCGTCGTCTTCATCAGCACACTTCCGGCGTTATTGCAGTTTGTGGGGGCGGGGTTGGAGACGGGGGTTGTGGAGTATAAGCAGGAGATCGTCGACGCCATCACGGGGACTCCTGTCGAGGCGATGGATTACGGACTCATCCGGGGGATGGCGCTATATTCGTTACTGGAGTGGACGGTGGTCCTTCTTGCTGGAGCCACGGCGCTGCTGGCCTATGTCCACTTCCACGTCAAGCGGCGGCTCTTGTCGATCTTGATCAGCCTCTCCGCATTCTGGGTGGCGGCGATTACGGCCTTTCAATTGCTGACCATTCACGGGATCAACTCCTCGGTGGTCAACCTGAGCGAATACGTCCAGTTCAACTGGACGATGTCCCAGACCTTTACGGCGCTGATGATCTTGGCCGCCGCCGGGGTCGTGTTGTGGCGAGGAGACGACTCCAGGGGGCTACGCGAGCACCACGTCCTGGTAACCGTGGGAGCTCTGTCGGGCTTGGCCTACGCCATCATCTTTGTCACCGCCAGGGCCTCGACGCTCCCCGTATTGACCTATCCCGAACGGCTGATCAGTCGCCCCCTGGAATTATTTCCCCTGCTGTTATTTGTGACGGCAGCGGTGATGGTACTTCCCATGTTGGACAAAAAGTGCCGCACCCCCTTTTCGATGGCCCTCTGGGTGGGCTCGATCCCGCTCGTGGCCAGCCAGTTATACATGACCATTCCCTCGCAGATGGTCTTCGATCACGGATTTACGGCCGCACAGCTTACGAAGACCCTGGCCTTTGCGGTCATCTTCGCCGGGTTGGTCACGGATTACGCCCGAGCCTGTCGGCAGGAGTCGAAGCTCAGTCGCAGGTTGTCCGTCAACGATCGGCATATCCGAATGTTTTTCGACAATGCCGTGGAGGCCATCATCACCTTTGATGAAAAGCGTCGAGTCCGAAACTGGAACCGGCGAGCCGAGGAGATCTTCGGGCCAATGAATTGGCGGTGGTCCGGAGGCGACGTATTGGACGTGATGTTCGAAGCTGCCGGCAGCGGAGCCGGTGGACAACGCCGACAACTCAAAGAGGCGCTGAAGAGGTTTCAAGACGATCCAAAGTGTCACGACCAGTTGAGACAACTTCGCGAACTCCACCTTCGGCGACAGACTCTGGTCGTTGAATATTCCATCGTTCCCGCCCCGGGCGATAAAGACACCCTCTTTGCAGTGCTGGCCCGCGACGTGACCGAACAGCGCCGACTGCAGCGAGAGATGGCACGGATGAACCGTCTGGTCTCGGTGGGGACCCTGGCGGCAGGCATCGTCCACGAGTTGAGAAATCCGCTCACCTACGTCATCTCCAACGTCCAACTGGCACGGGAGTCCATCCGAAGAATACAGTCTTCGACGGCCGGCGCGCCCTCGGCGCTTCGCAGCGAGAACTTTCAGGACTCCCTCGATGAGCTGGAAGTCTCGCTGGACGAGGCCAACGAGGGGATCGAAAGAGTCCACCGCATCATCGATGATATGCGCTCCTTTTCGCGCCGACGCCAGGAAAAGCTGGAGCCCATCGATGTGGAGCGTCCTCTTCGCATTGCCCTTCGCATGACCCGTGGAGAACTCCAGCACAGAGCCCGGGTGAAGACCCACATCGAGAAGGTCTCCTTCGTAGAGGCCGACGAGAC
>SLPW01000029.1 GCA_007131755.1 Myxococcales bacterium
CGGAGTCGGAAGCTTCGACGGCTTCCTCCGCCTCTTCCTCGTCTTCGTCGGAGTCGGAAGCTTCGACGGCTTCCTCCGCCTCTTCCTCGTCTTCGTCGGAGTCGGAAGCTTCGACGGCTTCTGCCTCTTCAGCTTCGTCGGAGTCGGAAGCTTCGACGGCTTCCGGCTCTTCGGCTTCGTCGGAGTCGGAAGCTTCGACGGCTTCGACTTCTTCAGCTTCCTCGGCTTCCGGTTCCTCGGACTTGGTTTCGCCCGTCAGATCGCCGAGCTTGCCCTTGAGGAGATCGCCGAGTTGAGCAGTGGCGCCGGATTCTTCCTGGTACTCCTGAACCTGTCCGGTCTCGGAGCGGCGCACGAAGTTTTTGATGGAAAGAGCGATCTTGCGCTCTTTGGGGTCGACGCTGATGACCTCGACCTTGTGCTCTTCGCCGACCTTGACCACGTCGCCGGGGTCTTCGATGCGCTCCGAGGCCAGCTCCGAGATGTGGATGAGGCCCTCGATGCCGTCTTCGACCTCGGCGAAGGCACCGAAGTCGGTTAGCTTGGTGATCTTGGCGGTGACGATCTTGCCCGGCGGATAGCGCTGGGGAAGGGTCTCCCAGGGATCGGATTCGAGCTGCTTGATACCAAGAGAGAAGCGCTCGTTGTCGACGTCGATGTTGAGGACGACGGCCTCCACCTCTTCGCCGACCTCATAGAGGGCGGAGGGGTGGCGGATTTTCTGCGTCCAACTGATGTCGCTGATGTGGACCAGTCCGTCGATGCCTTCCTCGATGCCGACGAAGATCCCGAAGTCGGTGATATTGCGGATTTTGCCGACGATGCGGGTACCGACGGGATATTTGTCTTCCAGAAGGGTCCAGGGGTTGGGCTCGATCTGCTTGATGCCCAGGCTGACCTTCTTGGCGTCCGTGTCCAGGTTGAGGACCACACATTTGATGATCTCGCCCTCGCTGACCACCCGATTGGGGTGCTTGATGCGGCGGGTCCAGCTCATCTCGGAGATGTGGACCAGTCCCTCGATGCCCTCTTCCAATTCCACGAAGGCACCGTAGTCGATGAGGCTGACGACGCGGCCCAAGACGTGGATGCCGTCGGGGTAGCGCGATTCGGCGCCTTCCCAGGGATCGGGAGTGAGCTGCTTATATCCCAGGCTGACGCGCTCGGTTTCGGAGCTGAATTTGAGGACCTTGACCTGAATTTCATCGCCCACGTCGAAGAGCTCGGTGGGGTGAGAGACCCGACCCCAGCTCATGTCGGTGATATGGAGAAGGCCGTCGATGCCGCCGAGGTCGACGAAGGCGCCGTAGTCGGTGAGGTTTTTGACGATGCCGTCGATGACGGCGCCGGCGGCGAGCTTCTCGAGGGTCTTTTGCTTGAGTTCGGCGCGCTCTTCTTCGAGGAGGGCGCGGCGGCTGAGGACAATATTGCCCCGATCTTTGTTGAATTTAATGATCTTGAAGGCGAATTCCTGGCCGATATATTTGTCCAGATTTCGCGTGGGGCGAAGCTCGACCTGCGAGCCGGGCAAAAATGCCTTGACGCCGATGTCGACCTGAAGTCCACCTTTGACGCGGTTGGTGATGACCCCGCGGACCAATTCATCGCCCTCATCCTTCTTGGAGATGATCTCCCAGACCTTCATCCGGTCGGCGCGCTGCTTGGAGAGGACGCATTGTCCTTCCTCGTCTTCGCGAGCTTCGAGGAGGACGTCGACGACGTCACCGGCCTTGACGGTGATGTTGCCGGCTTCGTCCATGAACTCGGAGACGTCGATGCGGCCTTCGGATTTGAAGCCGATGTCGACGAGGACGTATTCTTCGCCGACTTCGAGGATCTTGCCATCGGTGATTTCGTTTTCCTCGACGGTAGCTAAGGACTCATCGGTCTCGTCGAGGAGGGCGGCGAAATCTTCGGTAGAGGGAAAGGATTCTGTTTGTTGGACTGACATTGACGACCTTGGTTTTGCGCTTTCGTAGCGACGTGTTGGTTTAGGGAAGCTGCGCCCGCCGGCCCTCATGGCCCGCGTTCTCAAAGGCGGCTTCCAAACTGGAGCGATTGTGGCATCGCCGTAAAGCTAAGCACCGGCGATAAGGTCTCCCAGGCCCTGATCGGATACACAAAGATACGTTGCCCTGCGCGCGGGGGCTGGGGAGCGACGGCGAACCCTAGTGGCGAGGGCGGGGATTGTCAATGTGTGATTGGTGGGTGATCTGTGGCAGGGGATGATGGGTGCCGGGGCCCCTCCTCCGAGCGCTCGCGGGACGACGTTCGCGGCCACCTCCCACGACCCGCTATCGCGGGTACCCCGGTTGGGGAGGGGATTCCGGGCTTCGATGTGGGTTGGCGGGTTGTAGATCGGGGGGTGGGGGCTATAGTAGCCCCGCAGTGAGTTCGCGAAGTTTCCGTTTTCGACGCTTTTGAGGAGATGCCATGCATAAGCCGAAATTGGCCCACGCCGACTGGTCGTTCGATACCCGTGCCATCCATGCCGGGCAGGAACCGGATCCGGCGACGGGGGCGATTATGACCCCCGTATTTCAGACCTCGACCTACGTGCAGTCCTCCCCAGGGGAGCACCGGGGCTATGAGTACAGCCGCACGCACAATCCGACGAGAAACGCGCTGGAGGATTGTCTGGCCAGTCTGGAGGGCGGCGGGCACGGGGTGGCCTTTGCGTCGGGCTGTGCGGCGACGTCGACGATCATGCATCTGCTGGAGGCCGGCGATCACGTGGTCAGCGGCGACGACGTCTACGGAGGGACCTATCGGCTGTTTACGAAGGTCTTCGACAAGATGGGGTTGGAGTTCAGCTTCGTGGACACCACGGATCTGGAGGCCTTCGAAGAGGCGTTGAAGCCGTCGACGAAGCTGGTGTGGCTGGAGTCGCCGACGAATCCGATGCTCAAGATCAGCGATATCGCTGCCCTGTGCGACATCGCCCATGAGCGGGGAATCCCGGTGGTGGTGGACAATACGTTTATGAGTCCCTACTTCCAGCAACCCCTCGAATTGGGGGCGGATATCGTGGTGCACTCGACGACGAAGTTCATCAACGGTCACTCCGACGTTGTCGGCGGGGTGGTGGTGACGAATGACGACGAGGTGGCCGAGGGGCTTCGCTTTTTGCAAAATTCGATCGGCGCCGTGCCGGCGCCCATGGATTGCTGGCTGGTGATGCGCGGGGTGAAGACGCTGGCGGTGCGCATGCGCCAGCACGAGGAGAACGCCCGGGCGGTGGCGAAATTTCTGGAGGGCCACGAGGCCGTCGAAGAGGTGATCTATCCCGGATTGGAGAGTCATCCCCAGCACGAGCTCGCGAAGCAGCAGATGTCGGGCTTCGGAGGTATGATCACCTTTATTATGGATGGTGGACTCGAGAAGGCGCGCACACTCTTGGAGAAAGTGGAGGTATTTTCCCTGGCCGAGAGTCTGGGGGGGGTGGAGAGTCTGATCGAACATCCGGCGATCATGACCCACGCATCGGTGCCGCCACAGGTGCGTGCGGAGTTGGGGATCAGCGACGGGTTGGTTCGCCTTTCGGTGGGAATCGAGGACGAGCAGGATCTGATCGCCGATCTGAATCAGGCGCTGGAAGGGTGAATCAGAAGACGTCCCAGAAGAGGTTGAACTCGCCCTCGTTGCGGTCGGTGTAGCGGCCCTCGAGCATCCAGCGCGGGAGGAAGTGGTATTCGAGACGCCAGACGTTGCCGGCCACTTCCTCGTCGGCGCCGAATTGGTGGCGCCAGGAGAAGAAGAGGTTGGGCCCCAGATAACGGCCGACCTCCAGGCGTCCGCCGCGGGCGCCGGGGACGGAGGGCTCGAGGCGCAGCACGTCGACGGGGACGTTGCCGGCCAGTTCGTCCTCCAAAAGCCCCAGAAAGACACCGCTGACGGCGGAGAGCGCCTGGGCGGCGACGCCTTCGTCGCGTCCAACACCGGTGCGGTCGGGAGGACGACCCGTCATGAGTACGAAGAGGATCTCCGTATCGCTCATGGCGGGATCGGCCTCCAGTTGCATTCTCGGTTCGGTGGCGGTGCCGGAGATGCGAATGACGATGCGGGGCTCGCCGGAGGCCGGGGGGCCGAGGGCGTCGACGATGACACGTTCGAGTTCGTGGTGGGCCTCGATGTTGAGACGTGGGTCGGGAGGGATTTCCCCGGTGAAGGTGACCTCACTGGGTTGAATGAGGAAGCGGCGGCCCAGAAATTCCATCTCCCCTCGGCGTACGTCGACGCTGCCGCCGATGGTCACGATATTGCCGATCATATCGGCGGTGAGGTCGGCGTCGAAGGTGACATCTCCCAGGGGGTGGAAGGCCCGGGCTCCGCGGTGGATGGTGATATCGGCGCGAAGATGGAGGCCGTCGACCTCACCGTCGTCTTCGACCATCTCGGCGATGCGGGCTCGATGGGCAGCGTCGAGGATGACGATGTCGGGGTCGAGGTGGGTGGTGTGGAGGGTGCGGTCCCACTCGTCGGTCAATTCGACGACCAGGTCGTAGATGTCGATCTCCACGGAGCCCGGCTCACCGAGGATTTCGCCGGTGAGGTGGACCTCTCCGGTGGCGATGACGGGAATGTCGGTGCCGATGCCGATGAGGTTGAATTCGTTGGCCTCGGCCTCCAGATCGATCTCGCCGGGCACGAGCAGATGGTGGGCGACGGTCCCTGTGGCATGCACGGAGCTGGGCCCGTCGTGGACCTCGAAGTGTTCGAGGACGAAGGCGCGGGGCTCGAAGGCGACGACGGTGTGAATGTCCTCGAATCGACGGGCAAATTCGGGAAGGGTGATGGCGCCGTCCTCGAGTTCAGCGGTGCCGTCGACGGTGGGCGCATCCCACTGGCCACCGACGGTGACGTCCACGGTGAGTTCACCTTCGGGGTCGACGATATAATTCGACAGGAGGTGAACGGGCAAAATGTCTGCCAACTCCACGCGATCGGATTGGACGTTCAGGTGGAGATCTCCCGGCAATTGCCAGTCCTCCCCTCGGCTCAGGCGGACCATATCGAGCAGGATCGGGACGTGACCTTCTGTGGTGAGAAGCGACGTTTCCTGGCGTGTCAATCCGCCTTCGAATTCCACCAGGTTGTCCTGTGCGTCGACTCTGAGCTCGAAGCTTCCCAGGCTGTCGTCGCCGAGGCGCGTGTCGTAGATGCCGGCCCGTGCAGATAGGCTTGGATCGCGAAGAGAGCCGCCCATTCGGAGCTCGGCGCCGATGCGGCCCACCATATGGCCGTAGAGGTCGAAGTTGATGACGTCGAAATCGCGCACCGGCCGCTCATGGAAGACCCAGTGAAAGTCGACGGGCAGATCGCGCAGCGGTTCACCGGCGACGATGGTGGCGATGGGGAGCGGAATCATGCCCTCGGCGGAGGAGATGTGCCGGTCCATCCAGCTCAATTCCATGGTCTCTACGTGCACAGCTTCGTCGTCGAAGAGCATCCGGAGATCGAGATCGACATCGCTGATGCGGTGGAGGCGTCCTCCGATCTCCTGATGGAAACCCAGACCGTCGACATCGAGCTCCAGATGGCCCTCGAGATTCTGGAGCGGCCCCTGAAAATGAGCGTCGAATTCGACGCGTCCCCCAAGGTTGTCGACAGGTTCGAAGGGCAGGCGCTCGAGATCGAAGGAGGGCATCACCATGCGAAGATCGAAGGGGACCTGCAGGAACTCGTCGTTCCATTGCAGTGCATCGATGCCGTCTTCGGCGACGGCGACGAGCCAGTCCTCGATCTGGAGCGGGCTGTGCAGGTGGAAGGCGAAGACATCGTCGTCGTTCCATTCGGCGTCGGCCGTAAATTGCAATCCCGGGCCGCCGCGCTGAAGGGAGGTATATTCGAGCTCCGAGGCAAGGGAGAGATTGCGGACGTCGACGAAGTCATCGCCTACCTCCCCACGAAATTGGAAGTCGCGAAGCTGGGAGTTCAACTCGATGCGTGGATCCTCGAGGGTGCCCGCCCAGTCCAGGTATAGGCGCGCCGTGCCATCGATGCCGTAGTCGTTGAGGACGGGAAAGTGTCGATGGAAGCGGCGAAGCTCTTGCTCGTGGATGCGAAGGCGCAATTGGGAGTGGCGCTCGGTGAAGATCTCCACTTCCCCACTCATATCAAAGGAGAGGGGGAGTCGCCCCGCAGCTTCGAGCAGGGGCTCATCGAAGGCCTCGACGTCGGCGCGGTGGAGGCTGAGGACCTGGTCAGCATATTCGGCGCGACCGTAGATGGAGAGCGGCCCCACACCTTCGTGGTGAAAGTCGGAGAGCTGGATCTCCGTGTTGACCGTCGGTCGGCGGTGGGTGCCGCCGAGCTCGGTGGTGGTCTCCAGGTGGCCCTCGATGTCGGGCAGGAGGGGTTCGAGATAGAAGTCGTGGATCACCTCGTGGAGATCGAGGTCGACGGAAAGGGTCAGCTCCTGGTTATGGTCGGGGTGAAAGTAGCCGTCGACGGCGATGAATTGGTCGTCCTTCTCGAGCAAAAAGTCCTGTGCCTCGATGCGCGCTCCCGTCCACCCCAGAGTGGCATCGGCGGGAGATCTCCACTCCGCGCGGTGTGTGCCGAGGCGAAGGTCGGAGACCTGGCCGGCGTCATAACCGGGAGCAAAGGAGAAGGCTGCGCGGGCGTGATAACCCTCGCCGTCTTGTCGAACGAGCTCTGCGGCCGCCGTTCCGCGTCGCAGGTCGCCAGCGAAGGAGACCTCCGCCTCGGCGCGTGGAAAGTCTTCGCCGAGCACGGAGATCGAATGAGCGTTGGCGCCGACCTTTCCCCGGGGGGCATCGAAGGGACCTCTCAGGTCGGCGCGAAGCTCGACGGCCTCGACGGAGCCGTCCACATCGGGGGCCTGAAGACGAGCGATAGCGGCGACGCCGACGATGTCGATGTGGCGCAGCATATCCATCGGTTGCTCACCGGGACCGAACTCGACGGTGATCTCGGCCTCGGCGTCCTCGACGGTGTCGGCGCGTACCTGAGGAGAAGCCAGATTGGAGGCGTCTGCGTGGAGATGTGTCGACAAAGAGCGAAGCGGGGTATCCAGGGAGCCGAAGACGACCTGTGTGTCCCGCAGTCGGATGTTGAGGGTGTCCACCGTCGATCCCTGAGCAGCGAGGCCGTTGATCCGGGTATGGATGTTGGCGTTCAGTGCGGTCAGGGAGGAGCGCTGGCCATCGAAGCGAAGGGAGCCATCGAGGCTGGTCCGGAGGTTGTCGATCTGCAAATCGTCGGTGCGAACCCCTGAGAGGTCGGCGCGCCACTGTAGCCCGGCGCGGTTGGCACCGCGTTCGGCGTCGGTGGTGGTCATGGAGATGTCTGCGCGCGAGACCCGGGCCTCCGGCGTGTGGAGATTGTGGGCCGTGACGGAGGCGTCGTTCTCAAATCGACGGACAATCTGGAAGGGGTCATCGACAAGTGGTGAGGCGGTGATGCGACCGGTGTCGCGAAGGGAGAAGGAGCCAAGAGTCTGGTCCTGAAACCTGATCCCCTGTCCCTGTGCGTCGATCTCGTAGGTGGCGGCGAGGGTGAACTCGTCGTGGTCGTCGAGCTGACGCAGGTCGACGTCCAGGCGGCCTGCGCTGTGCTGGGCCCCCAGGTCTTCGACGTCCAGTCCGGCCACGTCCCAGGTGGCGGAGGCGACCAGAGAGTGGAGGGCATTGAGAGGTTCTTCGTCGACGATGAGGTCCGGGTCGAAATGGGCGTCGACATCGACGTTCATCTCGGCGCGCTCCGGCCGGTATTGTGATAGTTGGCTCAGTCCATGGGCGTGACGCTCCTCGGCGGTGGTGCGGGCCTGGAAAGTAGCGTGACCGTCGAGATCGAGTTCGAAGGTAGAATCGAGGTCGAAGTAGGGGGTGAGTGCATTGAGTTGTCGGCCCCGAAGGAGCTCACCATCGAAGTCGACGTCGGCATAGATCAGCTCCGCTTCATATTCGTCGACGACGGTATCCAGAAGGCGAAGGCGAAGATCGGCGACGATCTCGTCGAGTTCGAATCCTTTGCCCGAGACAAGGGCCACGGCGGAGGTGGTGAACTCGGGAAGTTCGGGGATTGTGACCCAGTGGTGCGCAGAGAAGTGGTCTGCACGAATGGCCAGGCGATATTCCGGAGCGCTGGCCGCGTAGTCGTCGAGGAATACCGACAGGGACACCGATTGTGGGGCTTCTTCTCGGTCTACTTCGGCGATGAGAACGAGATCGAGGGGATCGATGATGAGGCGGCCCTCGACATCCAGGGGGGCATCGATGGGAGCCTCCGGGGCGGCCCAGGAAAATAGGGGTTGATGCAGGTGCCCGCGCCCGAGATCGACGAAGACGGACTCGTAGGCTTCGGCGTCGTCAGGGTGATGTTGACTGCGCGGGGGAATGAGGATCCCCGTGGTGACGTCGTGAGCGGAAGCCCACCGGTCGAGCTCGATGGTGTCGATTTCGGCCGAGACCGTGGATTCATCGATGAAAACCGAGAGTTCGGCCATGGTGGTGGACAGGGCGTGAGAAAAAATATCGGCCTGCAGTTCGGCACTGATGGCGGGGAGCTTTGCCACCATGTCGAAGCCCTGCATATGGAAGTCGCCCTGTGCTTGCAGGTCCGTCAGCCACAGGGCGAAGGGTGCACGAGGGCCGGAGAGGTCCTGCAGGATGTCGGGGTCGAATCCCTGACTCCAACGGCGTTTCAGGTCGTCTGCATCGGTGGCCTCGTCGAGATCGTCGATGCGCTCGCGGCGCCAGGAGTCGAGTCCATCGATACTTTCGTCGACGGGAAGGGTTTCGTCGAGATAGGCCACGGAGACGTTATCGAGGGTGATGTGTTCGACCGATACAGGCCAGTCAAAGGGCTCTTCCGGGGTGGGGTCCGGTTCGGGGTCGAGGACGAGATCCCAGTTGAGGACGTCGTCGTCGTAGATGCGTGCGATGGCGTTGGCTCCGTCCACGGCGACCTCCTCGATGACCAGGGACCTCGTCAAGAGTGGCCGGAGGCGAAAGTCGATGGTGGCAGTGTGGACGTGAGCGGCATGATTGCCCCGCGCGTCGACAATTCGCACATCTTTTAGGACGGCGGAGCCCAGCAGGGAACCTTCGACATCATCAACGGTGACCGTGCCGGCCAGATCGTCGTTGATTTCAGAGAGGATATAATCGACGGCGACGGAGCGGACCTGATCGTTCTGAAGTGCGACGATGGCAATCAAGGGCAACAGCAAGGCGATCAGCAACAGGATGCCTACTGTGGCGGCTATGCGGCGCAGCCAGGTCTTCATCGGTCGATACGGGGGATTGGGTACAGGATGCTGGATACCGGGGATAAGTTGTCAGCGGTGGTTGCGCCCGGCGTGGAGGCGACGTTACCATGTGCAACGTAGATGTCATCCCAAAGGTGGTGTTGGTGACGACCACCGCCGTATCACAGATAATCGCGTCAAGTATAAGGACCATTCCGAAGACGTCACGCCAGTGGAATTTGGACGATGCCGATGAAGAGCCGACAAATCAACGTGGAGGAGAGGGAGATGACGACAGCGGGACAGAGGAAGAGATGGCGACGAATCCAAGCGGTGGTGGCCTTTTTGGTGTTGGTCATGGCGGCCTGCGTTGTTGTTCCCTCCGTAGCGGTCGCAGACCAGGCCACCGGTCTGGAGGCATTGCGAGACGCCAACGATGCCTTTGATGAGGAGGATTTCGAGGCGGCCTACGACAACTACGAAAAGGCCTACGAGATCCTGGGGGTGGAGATGATCGAGTATCGCCTCGGCCAGACGGCCCATGCGATGGGCTGGGCCGAGCGGGCCATTATGCATTATGAGCGATATCGAGAGATCGGCGACGACGAGGAATTTCTCAGCCGCATCGACGAGGCTCTGCCAGATCTTCGAGAGCAGATCCAGGTCACCCTGGAGGTGCGAAGTGAGCCCGAAGGAGCGAAGCTAACGGTGTTGGAGCCCGCCGGTGAGTTTGAAGAAAAGCAGACGCCGGTGACACTTACCATGCAGCCCGGCGAAGTGGAGTTGACGTTGGAGCTCGAGGGGTACCACCCGGAGCTCCTGGAGAGAAATTTGGAACCGGGAGAAGAGTTCGTCTGGGATCCAACGCTGGTCGACGAGAGCGAAGAGCAGCCGGTGGCCGAGCTCGAGCTCGATGAGCCAAAAGCAGAGGAGCCTCCGGCTCTTGCAGAACTGCAGGAATTTGACGATGTGGACGAGGGGGAGTCGTCGCTGGCGATGTGGGGATGGACGACGACGGGAGTGGGCGTGTCCCTATTGGCATTCGGTGGGGTCATGTCACTCTTTCAGTCGCGGACCACAGATCAGGTCAATGAGTTGGATCGGGCGAGCGCCGGAGCGCAGACGCAGAGCTTCGAGGAGCGTCAGAGCCTGCGCCGGGAACAAGAAGCGCTTCGCGATGACGCCCATACCTATTATCGAGTTTCCACGGGGGCGTTTATCGCCGGCGGAGTGTTGACGGCAGCAGGAGCAGGGTTGCTGCTGCACGGCATGATGGGATCCGACAGCGGATCGGAGGCCGAAGAGGGACTGAGTATTCGTGGAGGGTTCAGCTCCGACGGTGGACTCATCAGCATCGGAGGACGGTTTTGAGCAGACCCCGGCGCTGAGATCGATGCACGCCCAGAGGATGGAGACGACGGCGATGGTTCTATGGGACAATTGAGTTCGTATATCGTAATCGTGGCTGATCTGGGGGTTCCGGACTATATCCAGTTGGTGGAGGGGGCGGGCTACGGCTCGCGCCTGTCGACGATCTTGTCCATTATTGCCGGGGTGTTGATGGTGGGGCTTGCGCTCGGTGCTGCAGCCGTAGGAGTGCGCTGGGTGCGGGCGAAGTTGTCGCGTAAGAAGTCGACGCCAGTGCGGCTATTGTCGCCGGAGACGCGACAGAAGGTGCGCACGGCAGTATCGAGGGGAGATTTCGTCGAGGCTGGCGACCTCCTGGCTCAGGCGGAGGAGAAGTACGAAGCGGCAGACGCCTATATGCGTGGTGGAGCCTATGAGCAGGCAGGGAAGATCTTTGCCCAGATGGAGTCGTGGCCGCGAGCCATCGAGTGTTATAAGAAGGGACGCAACTACGAGATGGCAGCGCGGATGTACGACCGTATGCAGATGCCCCTTGCTGCGGCAGTGGAGTACGTGCGGGCCGAGGTGTGGGATCGGGCGGCGGAGCGGTATCAAGAGGCGGGCGACGCGATGCGAGCGGCGGAAAATTTCGAGCGCGCCGGCAAATGGCTCAGCGCCGCCGATGCCTACGACGAGGCAGGCCGTCCGTTGAAGGCGGCGAAGTTATACGCCCAGCACCTCGACAATAGGCTCACCGACAAAGACGGAGGGTTTGAGGAGGTTCCCGGCGAGGAGCGCGAACGGGCGCGACGGGCGGCGGAGTTGTTTCGCGACGCCGGAGAGACCCATCGCGCCAGCCAGATCTTTTTGGCCGCCGGATATCCCCAGGAGGCAGCAGAGATGCTGCGAGTTTCGGGCGATTATAGCGAGGCGGCGCGGTTGCTGCGGGAGGCAAATCAACCCGAATTGGCGGCGCGGTTTCTCGACGAAGCTGGCGAGGGCAAGGAGGCGGCCAGGATGCGTGCGGAGGCGGCGCTGAAGGCGGGGGACCGGGCCCAGGCGGCGCGCGAATACTCCCGGGCCGGAGAAAAAGAGCAGGCTGTGGAGTTGTTCCTGGACAACGATTGCTACGAGGAGGCGGCCGAGATCTACGAGGAACTCGAGGAGTACCGGCGAGCAATGGAGTTGTATCTGGAGGTTCCGAGATACGCCCACGCCGCGCGATGTGCCGAGATGGAGGGGCTCTTCGAGCGGGCAGCCGACTACTACGAGGAGGCCGGTGATATCGACGGCGAGCTTCGGGTCCTCAAAGAGGCGGGAGATTATTTTCGCGCCGGTCGTCTGGAGTTCGAACATCGAATGTACGAGGATGCGCTGGAGACGTTGTCGGCCATCGATTCGCGGGATGCCAATTATTCTCGCAGCATGGAACTTCAGGGCGATATCTATCGCTCTCAGGGGCGGGCGGAGAAGGCCTATAGCCGCTATCGGGCCGTCCTTGGCAACCGGGAAGCGGAGCCGGCGACCCTGCCACTATTTTACAAGATGGGACGGGCGCTCGAGGATGAGCCCGATCTGGCGGGGGCCCTCGATTGCTACGGGCAGATCGTGGAGATCGACGAGCACTTCGAGGATGCGGCTCTTCGCATCAAGGCGATACGAAAGCGCATGCGCAGGGGGACTCTATCGGGCCGCACGACGACGGGAAAATTCACCATCGATGGCGAGGGCGAGGAGACGGCCCAGCGCTACGAGGTCCTGGAGGAGGTGGCACGAGGAGGAATGGGGATCGTGTACAAGGCCCGCGATACGGTGCTGGGCAGAACGGTGGCTTACAAGATTCTTGGGGCCAACCTTCGCGACAACGAGACGGCGGTGAAGTATTTTCTGCGCGAGGCCCGCGCGGCGGCGGCCTTGTCCCATCCCAATATCGTCACCATTTACGACGCCGGAGAACAGGACGGTGAATATTATATGGCGATGGAGTTTGTGGAGGGGACGACGCTCAAGGAGCTGATTCGCAGCCGGGGGGCCCTGTCGGACCGGAAGGTGCGCTATGTGCTCAAGAAGTGCTGCAGCGCCCTGGATTACGCTCATAACAAAGGGGTGATTCACCGCGATATCACCAGCGGAAACGTGATGACGACCCGTGATAAGTCGTTGAAGGTGATGGACTTCGGTCTGGCGAAATTTTTAAAGGAGTACCAGAACAATCATACCCAACAGGTGGGTACGCCCTTTTATATGTCGCCGGAGCAGATCATC
>SLPW01000197.1 GCA_007131755.1 Myxococcales bacterium
TGCCCGCCTATCAGAATACACAGACTCGCCACGAGGGCGGCCATCGAACGCCTCAGACCATCCATACCCCTCCCTGTGGGCAGAGTCCTCCGCCGAGGACCCGCCGTCGACGGCAGGTGTTGCATCTTTCCCCCGATTCTTTCCCTTTTGCCTGATAGATCAAGATCTTAAGCGCCAGGCCAGACTCGGCAATCACTCTTCGTGGTCGCCATCCCCATCTCCCGGCCAGCCCGCCGACGTATCTCCGTCGGCCTCCATCTGTGCCGCCCACTGCTGAACCCGATGCAATTGCTCGCGCACATCTCCCAGCGACTCGTCCAACTTCGTCAGCTCCCGCTGCAGATTGACCGGCCCTTTCATCGACTCCATCACCTGCTCTCGGTGGGCCTCGGCGGTGGCCTCATCCATTCCGCTTATGATGACCCCGATAAAGAGATTCAACACGATCATCGTCCCCATCAGTACGAAGGACACGAAATAGATGGGGGCAATGATCGGCGATGGCTGAGGCGTGGTACACAACTCCTCTTTGAATCCGTACCCGTAGACGTCGCAGCCGTACAACTGGGTGTACAACACGTTCGTCCAGTCCTCGAGGGTCACGATCCGAAATAGAGTCAACAGCGACTCGTGGAGGGTCCCGAAGTGGACGGGATCGTTTTTGGAGAACAAAAACACCCCGGCCACGGCGTACATATAGAACATCAACCCCAGCAACAGACTGACGTACACCATGGAGGGAATGCTCTTTAATAGCGCCATCACCAGGATGCGAAGCCGGGGAATAAAGCGCACCAGGCGCAACACCCGGAACAGTCGGGCCAGCCTGGCCACCAGGGCGTACTGGCCGGCCGCCGGAATCAGCGCCAGCACCACGATCGTAAAATCGAAGACGTTCCAGGAGTCCTCGAAATAGCGCCAGGGCTTTTTTCCCTGAGCCCCCATCTTCATGAAGATCTCCACAATGAAGATCCCCAGCACCACCTTGTCCAGCGTCTTCAGCACTTCCCCGTACCTGTCCATCACCGCAGGATAGGTCTCCACTCCCACCAGGATCCCGGCGAAGATGATGACAACGATGATGAACTGGTTGAAAGGTCTCGACTCGGTGATCTGGCGCAACTTCTCGGTCAACGCGCTCATACTTCGTCCCGCTTCGACAGAGGCAGATGGCGAATCCACTACGCGCACTTCCCACCTGTGGGAGGCGACGAGGAGGCAATGTCGACAATTGTCGCCTTCCGTGCAACCTCTCTCTTCCCCATTGCCTCCAAAAACGCCGAGCCCCCCGGCCTGACTGGAAGGCTCGAACTCCTCCTTCTGATCGGACGCGATGTCTTCAGGATCGCGAACACAGCGTCACCTACAGGGCGGAAGACGTTGCCCGGCGCCATTTTTCGAACTTTTTTTGGACAAATTGGCAAATCAATTCATCAAAGGAATTGACGACAAGCCCCAACGGTTCGTATTGTGCAGGTGGTTGCATTCACTACGCCGTGAGCGTACCGTCGCTCAGACTGCGTATTCCATCGACCAATCGTTGTTCACCGGGGCAAACCGACCACATCGCAGAGCACCAGCGTCGTGTTTCTACTTCGACAAGCTCCAAAGACGATGCGCAGCATCGGTCGGGAAGTTTCCCTTTTCTTTTTTGTCTACCATGTGTTTACTCTCTGTGAGTGAAGGTCGACATCGTCACCGGTCCACACCACCTAAAGATGTGGCGAGACCGCTGGTTGGTCGTATTCTTCCCAGTCTCCAACCCCAGAAAATCAAAACGCCATGAGCAGAAAACGCAGCCGTGGGCGCCGTGGAAAAAAGCGCCGTCGCGGAAAAAAAAATAAGAACCACCGAAGCCTCGAAGAGTTGACGGCCAGACTCTCCGACTACACCCCCATCCAGCCTCAGCAGCGGATTCGTCTGGAGACGAAGCGCCACGAGTATATCGGTCGCATCATCGATATGGTCACGCCCATCTCTCGGGGACAGCGCTGTCTGATCACCAGCCCTCCGAAGGCCGGCAAGACGACGATCTTGAAGGCCATCGGCAACGCGGTGCACCAAAACGATCCCGACATCTATCAGATGGCGCTGCTCATCGACGAGCGCCCGGAAGAGGCCACCGACTTTAAGCGCTCCATGCCCTTTAAGGTCTACGCCTCCACCGCCGATCGACGTCCTTCCAACCACATCAACCTGGCCGAACAGGTCTTCACCAAGGCCATTCGGCGCATGCTCGACGGCCAGGACGTCTTGCTTCTGTTGGACTCCATCACCCGTCTGGCAAGGGCCTACAACACCACCCACGGAAGCAACGGCGGAAAGACCCTCTCCGGAGGATTGACCGCCGGTGCCCTCGATATGCCCCGCCAACTCTTCGGAGCGGCCCGCAATCTCGAAGAAGGGGGAAGCCTCACCATCCTGGGCACGGCTCTTATCGATACGGGCAGCCGTATGGACGAGGTGATCTTTCAGGAGTTCAAGGGCACGGGCAATATGGAGTTGATCCTCGATAGCGAGCTTGCCCAAAGACGTCTCTTTCCCGCCGTCGATGTCGCCGGAAGCGGCACGCGTAAAGAAGAGATCATGCTCGACGAGCATGAGCGCAAATTCGTCCCCCAGCTTCGCCGCTATCTCATGAACCAGTCTCCTGCCGACGGGCTGCACTGGATGCTAAAGCGCCTCAAGGACTCCAAGAATAATCACAACTTCCTGCGCTCCATCCCCTCTCGCTGATCGCCGTCGCGGTGGTCCTCAGGAAATCTTGTCGCAGATCCACTGCATGATCTGCGCCTCCACCCCCGGCCTGCCTCCCAGGCCGAGCTCCACATTCGGGGGAAAAAACACATGACCTCCGTCGTGCACCCAGCGCACCTCCACTGACGGCGCCGCATGGGCCAGATGCGCACGAAGGGACGCGGCGGGGACCAGCGGATCTCCCGGGCTGGCCACCACCAGCGCCGGAATCTTCATGGACTTCAATTTCGGCCCCACCGATTGACTTCGATAATAATGGTCGACGTCGCGAAATCCGAAGCGCGGCACCACCGTCAACGCGTCCCACTCCCTCAAGGTGCTCGCCAATTCCACCCGCTGCTTCGGCGTCGGCACCTCTGCGCCTTCGGCGATCCTTCGATACGCTCGTTTGAGACCTCGCAATAAATACTGCCGATAGCCCCATCCTCGAGGACCGTCGATGGCCTGCTGGGCGGCGCGAAGGTCCAGGGGCGGGCAAATTGCGCACACCGCACCGAGCCGTTCGTCCACCCCCTTCAGGGCTGCCGTCAACGCTACATGACCTCCCAACGAATAGCCCACGATGGCCACAGATCGATAGCGATCGGCGTCAAACCGCCTCAAGATCGGACCCAGATCGTCTACAAGTCCGGCATGATGCAGATCCTTTCCCACCCCATCGCCCCCGCGAAGGGCCAGGCGAAGGCTCGTCATCCCCAATTGCCTTGCCCGTTGTGCCGCCAACAGGCAATACCCCCGCTCCACCGTGCCCCCCATGCCGTGGAGGATCACCACCAGTGTCCGAGACCCCTCTACCTCCGTTAGCCGTCCGGAGCGCAGGATCGGCTCTGCGCGATCATTCTTCACCTTGATCTGCCAGTCCCTGGATTCGGGCCCCCTCCTGGCTCCAAACTTCAGAACGAGCGACGGCCCCACCGTCCACATATGCCCCTTGGTCCTTTGCCTCCACCCGTCGCCACGGGTCGACCGCAATGCTCCTCGATATTCGCTCATCCCTGACCACCTCTTTTTGCGCGCCGTCGACTCTGTTATCTTAGCGTCCTGAATCACGCCGGGCCCGGATTATGTCTGACCTGTTCCCATCACACAAAGGCCCGTCATTGCCCCTGAAATTTTTTTGGTCCAAGGAGTACCGATGAGCCTGCAAGAGGATTTTGAAACGGCAGCCGAAGACGTCCAGAACCTCTCTAGCCGCCCCGATAACGAGACTCTCCTTCAATTATACGCCCTGTACAAACAGGCCACCGAAGGCGATGTCTCCGGAAAGCGGCCGTCGCGCCTCAAGATCGCAGCCCGGGCAAAATACGACGCCTGGAGCGACAAAAGCGGCATGGGCGGCGACGATGCCATGCAGGCCTACGTCGATCTGGTGCAGAAATTGATCGAAGAGGACCAGTGATGCAGCTTCGAGTCCTTTCCCGATCGCTGGCCGTCGCGGTCATCGCCACCGGTCTCTTCGCCTGTGGCGATGACGATGAGCGACAGCCTTCCCAGAACATCGAGCAGGAGAAGCAGACCTGCACCCCCGGGGCGTCCAGCGTCTACGAGCACGGCCCCTGTGAGGTCGGCTATCGTTACGAGGACTTCACCTATATTCCGGCAGGGGAGAGCGAGCCCCGCGAGATCACCGTCTCCATCTGGTATCCCACCCTCGAGGAGGAGGGAAGACATGCTCGATATATCGGTGCTCTGACCCGGGCCGGGATCTGGGAAGACGCCGAGCCCGCCCTGGTTGACGACGCCCCGGTGATGGTCTTCTCCCATGGAAACGGTGCCATGAGCACCCAGAGCTATTATTGGACCGAGTATCTGGCAAGCCATGGCTGGCTCGTCATCGCCCCCGATCACACGGGCAATACCTTCTGGACGATGGAGGAGTTGTCCATCGACCTCAGCGCCGGCGTCTACCGGCCCCAGGACATTACGGCCACCCTCGACTATCTCTACGATCTGTCCGACGACCACCCCCTTTCGGGCAAGGCCTCCGACGACGTCGCCATCTCCGGTCACAGCTTCGGCGCCTATACGAGTATTGCCAGCGCCGGCGCCACCTTTGCCATCGACGAGCTCCAGAACATGTGCGCCGACGGAGCCATCGATCCCGAATATTGCGAACTCCTCGGCGAGGGACAGGACGATATCTTCCGGGCCGGCTTTCTCGATGATCGAATCGACGTCGCCATTCCCATGACTCCCGGCGGAGCTCAGGTCTTTGGCGATGGGCTCGCCGCTATCGAAATCCCCGTCCTGATGTGGACCGCAGGCCAGGACAAGACCCTGCCCAACGAGGTCGAAGGCGATCCGATCTGGGAGAGCCTGCGCGCCGGCGACCAGGACCATCACGTGCGAATCGACATCACCGACGCCGGACACTTCACCTTCTCCAATATGTGCGATGTCTTCGGTGCTGCCATCGATCAGATCGCCGAGGATGGCTGCGGCGAAGAGTTCATCCCCTCCGAGATCGCACTTCCCCTCTCCAACGTCTATTCCCTGGAATTTCTGCGCTACCACCTGATGGACGACGAGGAGGCGAAAACGAGCTTTCTCCCCGACCACACTCCTCGCCACGACACCTTCGTCTTCTCTTTTCCCTGACAACCGAACGGCTCGCTCACCAGGCAGGCTGGACCTCTAAAAAGGGCTCCTCCACCAATCCCTGGCCCCCTGCCGCCCCCTCCAGGGTCAGCCTCAGATGGCATTCACCGATTTGATTGGCGACGATCGCCGGGTTGCCACTGTCCACTACCTGACCCACCACATCACAGATCGCCGGAGACAGCGACTGTACCTCCGACGCCACCGCCCCCCCACACAGAGGTCCTCCCTCCGGAAGGTGAGGCCTTATTTCCACTTCGTACAATCCGTCGAGCACCATCGCCGACGCCTCCCCGGAGCGACGCCCCTCCTGATTGAGCAAATGCAACCGGGCCTCCATCTGCGTGATATCACCAACCCTCTTGAAATGGGCCTCCAAGGGGCTTCCCGACCGGGTGGGCTCTACTTTTACCGAACCGAAGGCACGGGGGCGCATCTCGACGATATGTCGTCTCTCATCGACCTCCTCCAACTCCACAGCTCCCTCGGGTGTGATCTCGAAGGGAAATTTCCCCGAACCCCGCAGCAGATTTCCCTCGGCGTCTCTTTTCTCAAAGTATAGATTGACCACGTACTCCTCGAGGTGATCCATCAGATACGTCCCCAGGCCGCTCTGCGGACACCTTCCATACGCCCCCTGTGGATTGACCTCCTCCAGCATCCGCGACAGCCCCACGGACGAGACCTCCCTGGCCTCTACCGCAAAGGAATCCGTCAGCTCCTGCGGCGCCTCCTCGCCGTCGATCTCGTATTCGCCGTCCACGGAAAACTCGAACTCCAGCCGCGCCTCTCCTTGTCCCAGGATCTCCAGATCGAGGCGGATCGCCTCTTGCTCTCCTTCCGTCGTCGCCTCGAAACCCTCCACCTCGACCACCGACGTATCCGTGGAGCGCACCTCTTCCATCTTCAACGGCAGATGGCCGTTGGCCCCCATCGGTCCGCGAACCAGGATCTGCGCCTGCCAATCCACCGCCAGAGCTTGCTCCAGCTCCACGAAGAGATGTCCCTTGTCGCTATTGGGAACCATCGTCGGATCCTCGACACAACTCCACCCCACTGCCCACGCCGCCACCATTACTGCAAGGCCCACTGTATATCGCACGTTGTGCACTCCCTTGTTACGGCCCTCATCGCCGCCCCACCATAACAAATCGACGCCGGCGGGCAAAAAGAACCGGCGAAGGTAATCCGCTCCCCCCGTGCTGTCAACGCCCCTCAACTTGCGTGTTTTCGGACCATCTCCTATCCTCTGAGTGATGAATCCGTTTGCGCTCCCGATGTGCTTATGACGGCGACGTCCCGCCTCTGGAGGGGCCCGTTCGCCGAGGTCATGCCACGGTCTCGGATCATCGTTGCTCGTCGTACTCGTACTGCCCACCGTCATCGGGCATGCGCCACCAGAGGATGCGCGGCTCGACAGCGGGCATGAATACCGCTGTATTTAGGAGAAACGCACTATGTCTGATCGTTTTGTTGGCTCCGTAAAATGGTTCAGTGAACAAAAGGGATACGGCTTCATCAGTCAGCCTGACGGCGAAGACGTCTTCTGCCACTTCAGCGCCATTCAGATGCCGGGTTATAAGACCCTGCAAGAAGATCAGCGCGTGGAATTCGACGTCGAAGAAGGCCCCAAAGGTCTTCAGGCCGTCAACGTCATTCCCATCGACTGACCGATGGCTTCGTCGATCTTGTACGGCCGGGTTGTGAAGACCCGGCCGTTCTCTTTATCTCCCTCTGCTGTCACCTATTTCGGCATCAAGAATAAGGCGGTGGCCATAAATCCGCGCTGGCGCTCCACCACTCCGAATCCGACGTGAGTCACCTCGGTGCTCAGCACATTTTTTCGGTGGCCCTCACTTTCCATCCATGCCGTGTGGGCCAGCGCCATCGTCGGCGCCAGGGCAATATTCTCCGCCGTCCCTTTCCATTTTATCCCTTTTTCATCGAGGCGCTCGTCGGCGCTGATCCCTTCCGGGGTGACGTGATCGAAATATCTGCGGCGCTCCATGTCGCGACTGTGCTGGCGTCCAACCCACACCAGTCGCATATCACAGCTAAGTGGAGGAAGTTCGCGCTTCTGTCGCTCGCAATTGGCGACGCGAAATAGCAGCGTCTCGTAGTCGTCACCGCAGCGATCCTCCTCGTCGTCCATCTTCGGACGCTCATAGCCCTCGCTGGCCACCATGTCTTCCACTCGCGACCCCAGATCATCGGTGCGCACCTCGTCCGTTCCGCATTTGACATTCGGCTGTGCCCGCGCTGCATCCCAATCCCCCTTTGTGGCCGGCCCTCCGATCGTGCCCTCCGTGACCGGGATCGTGACCAACCGGTCTTTCTCGCCATCGATCTCCGCCCCCAATCCGCTGCTATTGCATCCCGTCATCCACACAAGACCTGCCAACCACACGGCCAACTTTGCCCATCGCCCCCCCGCGCCCGCCCTGCGATCCCTCATCATCGGCCCCCTGCGCCCCTAGATTTTTTTGTGGTCTGCGCCCTACGAATTTGTGCACCTCCGGCAATTTCTCCACCTCACGCCCCCTCAGCTCCCACAAAAAAAGACCCGTCGTGCGACGACGACGGGCCCTCCTCGCACACCACCGCTTCGCCTCATTCCAGGGGAATCACATTAACCGCCTGCAAGCCCTTCGGGCTCTCCTCGATCTCAAACTCCACCTCCTGCGCCTCGCGCAGAGTCTTATAGCCCTGCATTTCGATGGAACTATAATGGCAAAATACATCATCGCCGTCGGGCTGGGTCAAAAACCCGTATCCCTTGTCGGCGTTGAACCACTTGACCGTTCCCACTACTTTTTCCGACATCACTGACTCCTGCATTGTTTAAACTGCGTCGAACGGCTCCAAAAAAAGGAGTCGTTCAACCCGGGAATAACCCGACAAACTTGCCGCCTTCGTCTCCCGGACACCACGCCACGGGAGGCTCTCCGGAACTTGTCGTCCCTGAGCCTGCACCGGTCACCGCCGATGCAGGGTTCATCAAAAAAACTCTACCACCACCGGACTGTCGCGCCCCCGGAGAGTTCGGCCAATCACCGCTAAACCCCGGGCCTGAATCAGCCTTCGCGAAAGTTTCTTGTATGAACGACCTTCATTATGCCACCGTAACTGCGTAAGTTCAACGCTGGCGGCGTGGTCGACCGCTCGTCCCAACTGCTCCTGCGTCTGGTCATCAGCGATGGAAACCAAATGAACCCCTCCAAACTCGTCGTCATCGTCATCGTCGTCCTCATCCTCGCCGGGACCGCTGCCTGGTCCTGGGTCAACTTCGTCCACACCCCGGAGTACGACCCGGAGAAAGCTCACCTCTTCCTTGAGCACTTCTATCACCGGTGCAACGTGGAGCATTCGAAAGAGGTCTGCGGCGACGTCATCGGCAAATCCCACCGCTCCTGCTTCGTCGACCACCTTCAGCCCACACCACAGGATGAGGTCGACGAAAGGGGACCGGTGATCTACGACCTGCCCTCCTACCTTCGCTGCATGGAGGCCAACCTCGAGGCCGGGGATTGAGCCACCTTTGGTTGTGATTACCTTGCGCTGACAGTTCCGGCTGACAGGATCATTGCCCTCGTCGGTCTCCCCCCCTTCCTTCCCGGAGGTCTTTCATGCCACGCAAGGTATCGCGCGACGAACTCATCCTGATGCTCGAGGAATTGGACCGCGGCGAATCGACGCACGATCAACTCCAACAGATGGTGGAGGCCCTCGAACTCGCCGTCAGCGATGCCGAGGCACTCGACATCATGCAAGACGATGAGCTGACGAATTCCGAGATCGCCGATCAACTCATCGGGTACAGCGATCTCGACGCCTGATCGGCATCGATCGCATAAATATGCTACAAGGGGGGCGCTCCATGGCACCCTGTCTGCGGTGACACCGGGGCTTTGCACGCAGCTAATCTTTGGTCTCCACCACGTTCGGCGATGATCTTCCAGGACAAACATCTGGAAAAGGCTCTCAACGATCTCGAGACGGCCTATGAAGGGCTTCCCGGCGAGGACTACGAATACGAAGACCTGACCATCTCTCTTCAGATCGTCGAGCGCGCGCTGGCCGAAGCCTTGCGCACCAAACCGGATCTCCTGATCCTGGTCGACCCCACCGATATTGAGTCTGAGGACGATCGTATCAAAGCCCATCTGGGACGGCTGTTGTTCGTGCGCGCAATCTTGTTGTATGACCTGCGCCATTACGAATTCGCCGCCCGCAGCGCCCGACTGGCCTGCCAGGCTTTTCGCGACACCCTGGCCTTTGAATTCGACGACGAAGACCGATATGTCGCAAATCATCTCCACAAGTTGATGATGAGTGACGTCGCCTCCGTCGCCTTTCGAGACGATGAGATCGCCGACAGCTATGAAAAGCTCTTCGACTACTATGTCCAACTCCAATTGCTGGACCGCGCCGAAGATATGCTCTTTCATGCCCTCGATCTGGCCGGCGATCCCATCCATCTGCTCGAGAAGGGAATTGAGTTTTACGACCACCTGCGCGAGCAATCACGGCGCTTTCTCCAGAAGCGTGGCCTTCCGCTGCGCGAGGTCAACGAGTCCCGTCGTGAACTGGAGGAACGCTTTCAGGCCGCTCGTATACGATAGGCCGCGCAGTTGCCTGTCCAACTATTGTCCCCCGCCCATTCCAAGGCCGTACCATGAGTAGTGATGACACGCAGTCCCCTCGCCGCGACGCCGCCTTGCACTACCACGAGCATCCCCGCCCGGGGAAAGTAGAGGTCGTCCCCACCAAGCCGTTGTCCACCCAGCGCGACCTCGCTCTGGCCTACAGCCCGGGTGTCGCCCAACCCTGTCGTGCCATCGCCGACGACCCTTCCGCAGCCGCCCGCTACACCAATCGCCAGAATCTTGTGGGAATCGTCTCCAACGGCACCGCCACCCTCGGACTCGGTGATATCGGCCCCCTGGCCTCCAAACCGGTCATGGAGGGAAAGGCGGTCCTCTTCAAATCTCTGGCCGATATCGACGCCTTCGATATCGAGCTCGACGCCGTTGATCCGGAGGACTTCGTTCGCTGTGTGCGCGCTCTGGAGCCCACCTTCGGCGGGATCAACCTCGAGGATATTTCCGCCCCCCACTGCTTCGAAATCGAGGAGCGACTGCGCGAGGCCATGGATATCCCCGTCTTCCACGACGATCAGCACGGCACGGCCATCATCACCGGAGCTGCTCTGCTCAACGGCCTGAAATTACAGGACAAAACCATCGACGAAATTCAGGTCGTCTTCGCCGGCGCAGGCGCCGCGGCCATCGCCTGCGCCCGCCTCTACGAAGCGCTCGGGGTACGCCGTGAGCATATCATGATGTCCGATCTCCACGGCGTCATCTACAAGGGGCGAACGCAGGGCATGAACCCCTATATGGAGTATTTCGCCCGCTCTACCGACTGCCGCACCCTGGCCGAGGCATTGGTTGGAGCCGACGTCTTCGTCGGACTCTCCGCCGGAGGCATCGTCTCCCAACAGATGGTAAAGTCCATGGCCGATCGCCCCATCATCTTCGCCCTCGCCAATCCCGATCCCGAGATCTCCTATCCGGAAGTCATGGAAGTGCGCGACGACGCCATCATGGCCACCGGCCGAAGTGACTTTCCCAACCAGGTCAATAACGTCCTGGGCTTTCCCTTCATCTTCCGAGGCGCCCTCGATATTGGCGCCCGTCGAATTACGGAATCCATGAAGCGCGCCGCTTGCGAGGCCCTGGCGTCGCTGGCCCGCGAGGACGTCCCCGAGGCCGTCGTCGAAGCCTACAATAAGCGTCACATCGCCTTCGGTCCCGACTACATCATCCCCAAGCCCTTTGATCCGCGCACCCTGCTTCGCGTCGCCCCCGCCGTCGCTCGTGCGGCCATGGATGAAGGAGTCGCCCGCCACACCCTGGATATCGAGGCCTATCGCGAACGGCTTGAACGCCTTCAGGGCATCTCCAAGGGATTTGTGCGTCGGCTCATCAATGTCGCCAAGGAGGACCGAAAGCGCATCGTCTTTCCCGAGGGCACGGAGGGCAAAATCCTCAAGTCCGCCCAGATCCTGGTCGATGAGGAGATCGCCACCCCTGTCCTTCTGGGGCGCGAAGAACGCATCAAGGAACGAGCCGCACAACTCGATATCTCATTGGACGGCATGGAATTGTTGAATCATGTGCGTCACGAGCACTTCGACGAACTCGTCGACGTCTACTACCGGATGCGTCAGCGAAAGGGAGTGACCCGCGTCGACGCCCGCAGCCACCTGCGCCACCGCGAAAACTACGGAATGCTCATGGTCCAACAGGGCCTGGCCGACGGCATCGTCTCCGGCGTCACCAAGCCCTATCGCGAAAGCCTCACCCCTGCCCTTCGCATCATCGGCATCGAGGACGGGGTCTCCCGCGCCGCCGGCATGTATATCGTCGTCACCCGTCAGGGACCTCTCTTCTTCGCCGATACGACGGTCAATATCGACCCCGATGCCGAGACCCTTGCCGAAACGGCGATCATCACCGCCGACGTCGCCCGACATTTCGACATCGAGCCCCACATCGCCATGCTCAGTTACTCCAACTTCGGAACCAGCCGCCACCCGAAGGCCCGCCGCGTCGCCGAGGCCACCCGCCTCGTCAAAGAGCGGCGTCCCGACCTGAACATCGATGGCGAAATGCAGGTCCAATTTGCTGCCGACAAGACATTGCGCCGCGAGAAATTCGAGTTCTCCACCCTCGAGGGCGACGCCAACGTCTTCATCTTTCCCAACCTCAACGCCGGAAATATCGGCTACAAACTCCTCCAGCAATTCAGTAATGCCGAGGTCCTGGGCCCCGTCCTCCTCGGCATGCGCCGTCCCGTCAACGTCCTGCAGATGGCCTGCTCCGTCACCTCCATCGTCAACCTCACTGTCATCACCTGCCTGCGCGCACAGCAGTTGCAGCAGCGCGCAGGTTGAGAGTCGGGAAAATTCGCGTTTTGCTCTCAGATTTTTGGCTTGTGATCGGTTCGGAGGATCAGGTGCCTTCGATGTGGTGATGGGGTTGGCGACGCACCCCTCCGAGCAACCACAGATCTACTTCACGGCACACAAATTGCTTACAAAACACCCCGATAATTGCCGCCACCGCCTTCCCCCGGAGGACCAGATGCTCCGCCGCCGATTTCTCCTGCTTTTCGTGCTGCTCTTCGCCTTCGCATGTTCCGACGACGTCACCGGCACCGATGACTCCTGGAATGTCGGCGAACCCGGCGAGGATTGTCCCGATGAAAGTGACTTCGACAGCCACTTCGGACCCGCGGAATGCATGGACGGAGACCCACCCATCGGGATGTGTCCCGAGGCCGAGGGTTATTTCAGCATCTATATCGAGGGCTGTGGTTGCTATTGCGATTACGACTCGTCTCTCATCGAACCCAAAGAACCCA
>SLPW01000541.1 GCA_007131755.1 Myxococcales bacterium
AAGATATTGTAAAAGGCCAGATTCTCGAGCACGGCGTTGGTGAACAGCCGCGGAATCTCCGGATTCGCACCGGTCTGATAGGCCTTCTCCATCAAATCCCAGTACTCCACGGGATCGAAGGTCTCCTCCAGGTAGCGCTGCAATTCCCCTCTCTGGGCCAGATAGTCACTCTCGAACTCCTCGATGGCGCGCTGGCTCTTCTCGAAATTGCACATATTCAGATAGGCCGTGGCCTCCAGAATATACAGCTCCGGATAGTAGCGTCCTGCATAATAGGGGCTGTGCAGGGAATGGAAGGCCCCCAGGGCGCGTTCGAAATCGTTTTTCATAAAATAGCTCCAGGCCGACTCGAACATCGCATCCGCGTGGCGAGCCGACTCCGAAGGGATCTGCTGATAATAATACAGAGCGACGTCGAAAAATCCCACCTCGAAGAAGACCCTGGCCAGAGCCAGATAGCCCAACTGGAGAATATCGTCGTTCTCCTCGGCTGCTGGAGCGGCTTCGGCGGCCAAAATCGCATCCTCGAAGTCTCTGAGTGCCCCCGGGATATCGTCGACCTCATCGGCCAATTTTGCCACCCCTGCCAGATAGCGGGCCTGCGGATATTGGGGAGCCGAGCGCGGAATCTGATCCAGATGGTGCAGGGCCTGCTCCATGCGGTTGTAGTCGTAGAAGAACTTGCCCATATAGTAGTGGAAGCGCTCCTGGAATTCGTCGCTGGTGTCTCCCAGATAAAACTGAGTCAGCTCCTCGAGCACCGGCGGCTGGTAGTTGATCTGCCGCGTCAATTCCTCGAGCATCCCGAAGGCCTCCTGAAATCTGGGACCCTCCGTTCCAACCATCAAAATTTCCAGAAGCGGTGTCGTCGCCCCCGAATAGATCCCCTCCTGAAACAGGGCCTGAGCAAGCCCGAAGGTGGCGCGATACCAGTGGCCGGATCCATACTCCGGCTCGTAGTCCAAAAAGGCCAGATAGGTGCGAGCCGCCTCCATATTGCGCTCCGACTCCACCAGGCTATCCGCCTCGGGGAGCATCTGCGAGGCTACGCGCTCTCGCTCGGCCTCGCGGGCCTCCTGCGCCTCTTGCTCTTGCTGTTCGCGCTCCAACTCCTCGCGGATTCGCTCTCGCTCGGCCTCCAGGCGCTCTCGCTCCAGTCGCTCCTCCTCGGTCTCGTCCTCCGAGGGCGGCGCCGGCGCCGGCGCCAGATCGTCGAGATCGTCCAGATCGGCGTCGCCCAGATCGTCGTCCACCGGCGCTTCTTCTTCGACGGTATGACCCCTTCGCCGAAGGTGATTGATGACCTCTTCGCTGACTCCCTGCTCGCGAAGAGAGTCCAGGTCGTCCTCATCGAGGCCCATGGAATCGGCAGAGGAGTCGATGGCTCCCATGATCGCCGCATCGCTGAGCCCCATCTCCGTCATCTGCACGATCTGATCTGTGTCCATCGCCACCGCGGCCGACGCCGCGAGCACAAGACCCACCGCGCACAGGGCGGCCACAAGCCAGCGCCCCGCCCGCCTGACCCGGCCGCCGGCCTTCGTCGTACATTCGTCGTTTTTCTTCATGACTTCGTTTTCCCGCATGCCCTGATTCATCCTCACTGAGGTCTCAATTTGTGCGCCTTTTGCGGCGGACTTTTCCTGGTCTCGTCCCGTTCAAAACAGGTAATTTACGCCCAGATTGAACTCTACCGGAAAGCTCAACCGCCCGAAGGTGCTGTCAGTATTCGAGGGAAGTTCGGCTCCCTGGTACAGATAGCCTCGCCCGTCGAGGCGCAACACGAAATCCTGGTTGATATAAAAGTGGGCTCCCACGCCGAGGATGAACTCCGGGGCGATCTTATCCTCCGCTCCCAGACCTTCCGGCTGTGGACGATCCAGATTCCACTGCGGCCGCTCCACCCCTACCACTCCCAGACCGGCTCCGAAATTCAGATCGAAGTGCATCAGCTTTTGCTGCAGCGCGGCGATCTTTCCATAAAAGGGGCTGAACATGGCCATCGCATTGGCGCGCCACAAAAACCGATCCTGCGTATGCTGCGAGGAGTCGAAGGCGTCCTGCAATTCCCCTTCCATAAACTCCGTCAACTCCGTATAGGAGCTGATCATATAGGAGCCGCCCAACTCCACTCCCAGGTGGTTTGAGAAATGATAACTCAGCCGGCCTCCCAGCGGATAATAATGGAAAAAGGGCTCGCTCGTTAACAGACCGGCGAATAGCCCCACCCCGAACATGCCGTCGCGCTCAAAGAGGCGATCTTCGATCACCGCCAGCTCGCGCTCCGTTGCCCAGTATTGCTCGAGCTCCGTGTCCAGGCTCTGCTCCGCCGCCGCCGGCGCCGCAAACGCCACCCACGCCGCTATCACCAACGCCATCAGGCTCAACTTTTTCGTGACGGTCTTCATGCACATTGCTGTCGTGACCTCTTGTACTGGAGTCGCGGGTTGTCGTTTGGCGATTGGTCTCGCCATCTCTTGCGACGCTCCTCTTGGACGTTAGAAAAACCAGGTCAATCCCATCGACGCCTCCGAGGGGTTGGCCACCCCTCCGGGAGGATTGACCTTCTGGAAGACGAATTGGCGATAGTCGAAGCGAACGCCCACGTGCTGGCCGGCATAGATGGCCACCCCGGCGCCGAAGGCTCCCTCCGGCTTGGCCGTCGTCCCCAGATCGCCCGGCGAGGGCTCCGTCTGGGTGACCACCACCCCGGCTCCGGCAAAGGCATACATGTCGAAATAGAACAGCCGACTGTCGAAGAGCGAAAACTTTCCGTATACCGGACTCCACTTGATCCCCAACGTGGTGTGGGAAAGCTGGGTATCACCGATGAGGATCGTCCCCGCCTGGTCGCCGGCGGTCACCAGGGGATGGTCCTCGACGATGTCGTTGACCGACGGTCGGCGCGAAAACGCATAGGAACCGCTGAGCTCCAGCCCCACGTTCTCCATCACGTAATAATTGATGCGCAGCCCCACCGGGTAGTACTGCTCGAAGATGTTGTTGGGGATGATCCCCCCGTACAGGGTGGTGGCCAGTCGCCCCTCTTTGAGAAAGGCCCGCTGCTGCATGACGTAGATCTCGCGCATCTGCGCCCAGTACAGCGGATGGTCCTCGTCGAGCTCCGGCAGCGATACCGGTTCCTCGTCACCATCCCATGCATCGTCCAATGCCACCGCCGGACTACCCCAGGCCATCACCACCATGACCACGAGGGCGAACCAGGGGCCGAATTTCCTTATGCTGACGTTCACCGTCTGTCTCTCCTGTTGATCTTCGTTTTCTTCGACTCTGTCGCCCTCTTTCGACGGCGTCAATTGCCTACGGCTTTTTCTCACGGAACTCAGGGAGCAAAGAATACCTCCCGAGTGTCCGGATCGGAGGAGGAGCCGCGGTCGAATCGATAGGACTGATTTCGCCCGATATTGACGTTGAGCGTCGTCTCCAGCAAATAGCTCTCTCCCGTCACGGTCTCCGCCGGGTGCTCTCCGATGCCGATCTCCACCGCCCAGGCTGCCTCCGGCGCCCACAACTGGCTGACCATGGGCTGGGCGATCACCGCCCGACCCACGTCGGTGACGTAGCTATAACTTCCGCCCGTCTCACAGGCCAAACGCTTGTATTCCTCAATCGGGCCCACCCGCCCGTTTTCATCGTAGCCCGGCAAGCAGTAGTGATCGCCGTCGGTGTGAAAATCCGACTCCGGCCACACCACGTCTTGCGGGTCGTCCGTGTGGCGACTGTTGGCATAGCGCACAGGCTCGCGGCAGACCTCGTAATTGGCGCACTCGTCGTCGCTGGAACAGGGCGAACCGTATTGTTCGCGATAGTAGCGCAGATCGTCTCGAAGGTGGGCGGGCTCCGGAATCTCGGCGTCCACCTGGACCACCGACACGCTCACGCCGTTGGAAATGGCGGCGGCGATGACCTCATCCACCGTGCTGTCTCGACGCTCGTCGTAGCCGGCGACCAGAAATAATAGATGCTTCTCCTCGACCTCCGAGACCACCGGATCGCTTCCGTAGGCGTCCTGAATGATGCGAATGAGCGAGTTGTACACCCCTGCCCTTCCCTCGCGAAAGGCGTGGTTGGAAATGGCATTCGTCGCCGTACTCGGATCCTGCGTCCAGGCCCCTCCGGCGAGCTGAGAGCTCACCTCTTCGGAGGGCCCGCCGAAGAGCCAATATCCAAAATAGGCCTCGCGCTCGTCTTCCACCACGTAATCGCTTAGCCGACCCCACTCATTGGCCAGATCTCGAAGGGCGTTGATCCGATGCCCTCCCAGGTCGACGGCCACCGTATCGTCACGGGGCTGGTCCAACTCCCGGTTTTCGCCGTCTTCGTTGAACTCGAATAGTCCGTTGAAGTCGGCGTGATATCGTCCTCCCCAGCGCCCCACGTCGGCCATGGCCACCCCGAAGGCCTGCGAGGCCGGCTCGGCCCCCACAAACTCCGGAGTCCCGCGGGTGAACACGCCGGTGCTCTCGCTGCAGCGCATCGCACCTCCGGAGACCTCACTACAGGAGATCGTCCCTGGACAGATGCTGCTGTCCGGACACTCTACGTCCGGAAAGGCATACAGCCTGCCTCCGTCGAAGCTGACATCGTCACTCGTCAGTTCGACGCTGCCGCGCTCCACGTCCTGACCGGGCTTGATCGGCCTTCCGTCATTGTCCAAAAAGACCATGCTCAGCACACCGCCCTCGTTGCCGTCGATGGCACCACAGCCAGTCTCTCCGGCGTCATGTGGTGAAATCGTCACGGGGTGCAGATTTCGAAACGTCCGATCTTCAGTGGGGATTCGGGCCACCGTATCACAGGCCATCGTACCCAGTAGCGCCATGCCCGTACCAATGGCCACCGCCTGCGACAGCCGGACCCATAACGAAACTCGGCCGTCGTCTCTTCGTCCACCTTCTGTCATCGCGTCCTTTCCTTACTGGAGTCCTATCCCATCCGCCCGTCGCCTCCCCCGCCGATCGCCACTGCCCTTGACGCAGGGCCGGCGGTGCGTAGCTTCAGGCCGATTGTTCTACCCGATGGCCCCCACCAATGCAAGGACTCGACCACCGCTGCATTCGGCTTCCCTGGTCCCATACTCCTTCGCACCAACCTGGCTTATCCGATTCCCCAACCCCCCCCATACCCTCACCTACGTTTGGGGCGTTGCTGGTAGAGAGCGATTCGACCCCTTTTCGCCATTGCCAACTTTGTCTTCGCCCTCTATCTATTTTGCCATCCACCAACCAGGCTGAGTCACCAGGAGATCTCCCATGTCCACCACCACCTCCAACTCCACCTCCGGCCCTGACTTCGATCGCGACGATCTGGGCGAACTGCGCGCCCTGCTCGATAAACGCCGTCTTTTGCCTTTGTTGCCCCTCATCTACGTCGCCTGGGCCAACGGAGAGCTGGTGGACCAGGAATTGGAGGCTCTGCGCACCCTGGCCAGCCGCCAGGCTTGGCTCGACGACGACGCCCTCGACGTCCTGAGCCGCTGGCTCGACCCCGACGATCCGCCCACGCCGGTGGAGCTGAAATATCTTCTCCACGCCATCGAAGAGCGAAGCGATCGCCTCTCGAAGGCCGAACGACTCACGCTGGCCGAGATCGGCGTCGAGATGGCCACCCATTATCGCTCCGACGAAGGCGGGATCGATATGGCCATCGAAGATATGGAGCAAGCCCTGAACGACCTCGAGGCCTCTCTGGGCCTGGTGGGAGAGGAGGCGGCCCGCCAGCTTCGCGAATCCGTCACCGAACGCCCCCTGCCCGCTCCGGACGTCGAGCCTCACACCGTCGCCTTCGACGCCCAGAAGATGGCCCGAATCCTCGACGGATCCCACGCAGAGCTTCGAAATGATCTTCGCGAACTGCTGGCCGGCGACGACTTCCGATATACCTACGGCCTGCCCCTGGACGAATACCGCGAGCGCGTCGTCCAGTGGCTCCAGACCCTGGTCGACCACGGCTATGGCGAGCGCTGCTTTCCCGACGAAGGGGACAGAACGGAAAACCTCGACGAATTTCTGGCCATCTTCGAAACCCTGGGCATCTTCGATCTGAGCCTGCTCGTAAAATTCGGGGTGCAATTCGGACTCTTCGGCGGAAGCATTCGCTTTCTGGGCACCGAAGAGCACCACGAAAAACACCTCTCCTCCATCGCCTCCCTCGATCTGCAGGGCTGCTATGCGATGACCGAGATGGGACGGGGCTCCAACGTTCGCGATCTGGAGACCACCGCCCGCTACGACGCCGACACCGACGAGTTCGTCATCCACACCCCGACGGAGACGGCTCGCAAGGAGTGGATCGGTGGCGCCGGGCGCTACGCCACCCTGGCCACCGTCTACGCTCAGTTGATCGTCGACGACGAGCACTACGGCGTCCACGCCTTCCTGGTCCCCATTCGCACCGACGATGGCGAGCCCGTAGAGGGCGTGCGCATCGAAGACCAGGGATGGAAGATGGGGCTCAACGGCGTGGACAACGGACGCATCTGGTTCGATCATGTGCGCATCCCCCGCCACAACCTGCTCGATCGCCACGGCGGCGTCGACGAAAACGGCGTCTACAAGAGCTCCATCCCCAGCGCCAATCGACGATTCTTCACCATGCTCGGCACCCTCGTGGCCGGACGCCTCGGCATCACCGCCGCCGGCATCAGCGCCGCCAAAGTAGCCCTGGCCATCGCCACCCGATACGGCGCCAATCGCCGCCAGTTCGGACCCGCCGGCCGCGCCGAGATCCCCATCCTGGACTACCGAATGCACCAGCGGGCCCTGATGCCCCATATCGCCAATAGCTACGCCATGACCTTCGGTCTTCACGAGGTGATGAACCGCTACATCGATCCCGATCGCGACGACCAACGTCACACGGAAGCTCTGGCCGCCGGCCTCAAGGCCTATTCGAGTTGGAGCGCCATCGATGCCGTCCAGACCGCCCGCGAGTGCTGCGGCGGACAGGGCTATCTGACCATCAACCGCCTGCCCTCGATTCGCACCGACATCGACGTCTTCGCCACCTTCGAGGGAGCAAACGTGGTCATGATGCAACAACTCGCCAGAGCCTGCCTGGCCGACTTCCGCACCGAACTCAGCGGAGGAACCTTCTTCGTGCTGGCCCGGCTTCTGTCCCAGCAGGCCAGGAGAACCATCACCGAGACCAACCCCGTCGTCACTCGCAATACCGACCCCGATCACCTGCGATCTTCCGACTTCCAGCTCGGATTATTCGCTGCCCGCCAACAGCAACTGGTGGTCAGCCTCGCAAGACGTCTCAAACATCGTATCGACCAGGGCATGGACTCCTTTCTGGCCTTCAACGACTGCCAGGATCACGCCGTGGCGCTTGCCAACGCCCATCTGGAGCACTTTCTTCTCCAATCCTTCGTCGACGCCGAGACCACCTGCGACGACGACGAGCTCCGCGATGCCCTCTCCCGGCTGCGCGCCCTCTTCGCGCTCAGCCGAATCGAAGACGACTTCGGCTGGTTTCTCGAAAATAACTACCTGCAGCCATCGAAGGTGCGAGCCATCCGCGACATGGTCAACGAGCTTTGCTCCCGGACCCGCCAGGACGCGCTGAGCTACGTCGACGCCTTCGCCATTCCCGACGAGTGTATCTCCGCTCCCATCGCCTTCTCCCAGGGAAAGGCCAGCGCCGAGGCTCGCCACCAATTTGCCAAAGGCCTCTAACCCCCTCACTCCCACAACCCCTTAGGGCGTAGGAGAGCTCCCGGCGTTCTCCGATTACCGTTCTCCGATCAACTTCCGCTTCTACTTCAACTTGAGTTGTATGAACTTCTGTCGCAGTTAAAACGACGGTCGTCGAGCGGAAAGTAGAAGTGGATCGGAGAACGGCGATCCGAGATTTAAGAAGTGGAATTAATGCGACCCCTGCGGGGGCATCGCATCCCCCTCACTCCCACAACCCCGGAAGCGAAGCCTCCACCCTCAGCCGCTTCCCGCTGACGGGGTGGGTCAGCTCGATCCTCCACGCATGCAGCGCATGGCGCGAAAAGTGGAGCCTCGACAACAACTCCTCATCCGAGGGGTGATCCGTAATGGCCATGAAGAACTCGTCGCCGTAGCTATACAGCTTATCCCCCGCTACGGGCGTCTCCTCCATGGCCAGGTGGACCCGGATCTGATGTTGTCTCCCCGTCTCGATCTTGATCTTCAGATCCGCCAGAGACGCCCCGGGATCTCTGCTTCGCCCGAGCACCTCCACATGGGTGACCGCCTCCAATCGCCCGGACCACACCCGATGGGGCAGCGGGCTCTCTTCGTCAAATCCCAGCGGGGCATCCAGCCTGGCCGTCTCCCCGGGCTGCCACCGTCCCTTCGGATCCACCACAAGGGCCCGGTAGATCTTGTCCGGATCGCCGTCGGCGAATAATTCGCACAACGCAGGAGCGAACTCCTTCGTGCGGGCGCACACCATGGCACCGCTGGTCTCTCGATCCAGCCTGTGCACCGGCTCCGCCTCTTCGAGCCCCCTTCTTCGCAGATAATATTTCACCGTATTGAGCCGCACCGACGCCGTCTCGTGGGTGAGCATACCCGCCGGCTTATTGAGCACAAGTAGTGCATCGTCTTCGTACAGCGTCTCCACCTGGTGGTCCTGCACCCTCTCCGGCTCAAGATATTCTCTGATCACCACCAGATCCCCGTCGCGAAGCCGCGTCCCCGCCTTCACCTTTCGCCGCGGCACCACCTCCACATCCCCGTCACGGGCGATTCTTCCCGCCTTCGACCGCGACAGGCCCTCGATGCGATTGGCCAGATAGCGGTCCAGTCGCCACCCCTCGAAGTTATTGTCCACCTCGAAGCGACGCTCCCGGACGTTCTCCTCGATGAGTTTTCCTTCCGTTTCCATCCAACCACCTTACCAGGTATAGGGATCGTACTCCTCCTCCTCATCGGCTTCCGTCTCCTCCTCGGCGATCTCCGTCTCATAATAGGCATATCCCACCGACGACGCAGCTCCCACCACCGCCAGCCCCACCGACACCGCCCCCGCCTGCCAACGTTTCCACCCCCGTTCATGCAGCCACCGCCCACCCCCCAACGCAAGAGGAATCAACGCCAACGTCCCCATTACGGCCCACCCCGGCGCCAGAGCATATTCCACTCCGTTCAACCCCAGTCCGGCCAGCACGACACCGACCAGAAGCCACAGCGGAGCCGGCACCACCTGCTGGCCGCTTCGAAGCCGCGCCGCCATCGTGACAACGCCCATCGCCAGCGACATCGCCATCAAGCCCCAGGCCAGAAGCGCAAGCTTCAGACTCGCCCCCATCAACAAGATTCCACCCAGGGCTGCCGCCGAACAACCCACGATCCACCCCGACGAGACCTCTGCCTCCCCTCTCGATAATCGATCCACCACTGCGATCCACAGCGACAGGATGGCCACGACGGCCACGAACGCCCACAACTCCAATCTGTGGCCGAACATCACCCAGAAGCCCACACCCACGATCACCAGCCGCACCAGTGAGACCCAGGATCGCTCCCATAATTTCGTATATCCCTCGATGGCCCCCCAGATTCCGGCAGCAAGCACCACGTAGACGAGCCACTCATCGGCCGTCACCGGCGGATAGGATGGAAAACTGGAAATGCTGTGGTGGGTCAGCGCATAGCCCGCCCCAAAGGAGACGGGAAGAGTCCAAATGGCGAAATCCTCCACCCCACGGCGCCAGGGGCGCCACAGCGCCACCAACAACACGGCCACAAGGGTGAAGGGCCCCGCCAACAACTGCAGAATTTCAAACTCCGTCATTACTCCTGCGCAACTCCCTGTACGGCGAGCATGACCCGCACGTACTCGCCGAGGCCTTCAGGCATGAAATCGACGCCGAAGTCCAGCCGGTTGACGGCGAAGGTCGTCATGAATCCACGGCGAAACTCTCCCTCACGACCGGTACCGGTTCCCGTCTGGTCGGCCACCATGGTGATCTCCTCGGTGGTGCCCCGCATGGTCAGATTCCCGGTGATATCGTAGGTCTCTCCACCGCGGTGCTTCACAGACGTACTCTCGAAGGTGATCTCCGGATGCTCCTCGGCGGCGAAGAAATCGGGACTCCTCAGGTGATCGTCCCGATCTTGCTGGTTCGTAAAGACGCTCGTGGCGTCGATGGTAAAATTGAAGCTCGATGCTTCGGGGTTGTCCTCGTCAAAGACGAATTCCCCTTCGAAGCCTCGAAACATGCCAAAGACATAACCCACGTCCAGATGCTTGATGCGAAAGACGACGCTGGAATGAACGGCGTCGATCTCGTATTGCGTCGCTCCCTGGGCCTCCTCCGCTGTGGCGTCCTCTTCGGCCACCGCCGTGGCCGGAAGGGCGAATGCCAATCCTGCGACGAGCAGGGCGAATAGGGTCGTCGAAAAAGCACTTCGATACTGCATTGATACTCCTTATGGTTTCTCAAAAATGAGGGATTTATCCTGACTACGGCCTACACAGGGCCCCAAACCTCAGGTGGCGTATGTCTAATAACACTTCTTAAAATGTCAACGGCGAAGCCACTACCCTCGTCCTCCCTCCAACCATCCCTCCCACCACCGGGAATACTGCCCCCACTCCAACTCACAGACCTTCGCCGCCGTCTCCTCTCGCAGCCGAGATAGCTGCTGCTCGTCCAATCCTGCCAGCCACCGAAGCGTTGTGCGCCATGCTTCGAAGCCACCGACGACGATCTGCTGCTTCGGCCGCACAAGCCACCGCTCCACGCCCGGCACTCCCGACACGAGCGGCACCGTCCCCACTGACGCCGCTTCCAGCACGGACACGGGCATCCCCTCGTGGCGCCCGCTCTTTCGAATGGTCGACGGCATCACCAGGGCATCCCACCTGGCAAGCCTTCTCCACTTCTCCACACCGAATCGAGGCCCCAGAAATTCGACGCCCTCGCCGGCCTTGTCCTCCCATATTTGACGACAGGGCCCGTCGCCCACCACCTCCAGCGTCAGCTCCACTCCCTCCGCACGGAGCCGCTCCATCACCTGCAGCACCGTGGGAAGCCCCTTGATGGGCACGAGCCTGCCCAAAAACCCGAGCCGCAGGCCCTCGCCAGCGCTTCTTTCGATTGAGCGCACCTGCCGGGGCGCAGCCTCGTACCCCATGGGTGCTACCCTGACGTCACCTCGGCCGGACAATTTCACCAATCCGTCGCGAAGCACGGCCGTCGTCACCGTCACCGGCGCTCCACAAATCCACCTCGACAGAGGCCGCCCCAGAGTCTTCGGAAGCCGATTCAATAGATGCACCCCCGCGGAGTGGCCCACCACTCGCACGGGCAGCCCCGTCGTGGCGCCCACGATACGCGCCACCGCTCCCCCCGGCACCAGCCAGTGACCCACCACGGCGTCGTAGTCGCGCCGCTCGCAGGCGTGAAGCGCCGCCCTCACCATGGCCGCCACCGCCGGAAGCGCCAACAGCACGCGACCCGGCTTCCGACGGAGGTTCTCCGGCGCCCCGGCTCCGAAGAATAACCTCTCCGCTCCGCGCCAGGCGTAGGGTACGAAGTCTACCCTCAGCCCCCTTTCCACCTGCTGATCATTCGCTCCTTCGGCGCGCCAACAGAGCACATCGATCTCATGACCTCGCTCCACCAGGGCCCGGCACCATTTCTCGACGAAATGTCCCGCCACATCCCGACGGTGGCGTGGAAAACTACTGGTGATCACAAGCCATCGCCGCCCGCTCATCCCCCCTCCCCCATCACTCTACGCACGCCGCGATAGACCCTTCGCCCAAGCCCTCGAAGCAAGATCGCCGAGATCGGCCCTACCACACCTGCGATCTTTAGCCCCGACTTCTCGTCGGCGTAGACCGGTCGCACCACGGGCTGGACAATCCGCGCATCCTCCTCGACGAGCCGCAATAACAGATCGTTGGGATAACCATAGCGTGGATAGAGCTTCTCCAGGGGCAACCTCTCGATCATGGACGTCGAGATCGCCGTATATCCGCATTGAGAGTCGCGAATCCCCGCTCTCCCCGCCACAGCTCCCGTAAGCAGGGCAAGTACCTGCGTGCCCAGCCTGCGCACCGGCGGCATCCGACCCACCTCCTGATGGGCCGTTCGATCTCCCTTGCTATAGTCCGCTTCCCCCTCGACGACGGGCCGCACCACATCCTCCAGATCCCCCGGATCCATCTGGGCATCCGCCGCCATCACGGCCACCACGTCGGCCCCCCTCTGCAGGGCCCGCTCGTATCCGGCCCCGATCGCCCTCCCCACGCCGTAGTTAAACCCCAGACGCAGCACCTCCACCGACTCGTCGACCTCGGCGTATCGCCGGGCCACTTCGAACGTTCCGTCCGGCGATCCGTCGTCGACCACCACCACCCGATCCACCCACTCCGGCATCGTCTCCAGCGTCCTCGGCAGCAACTGCTCCTCACAATAGGCGGGGACGACGACGGCTATTTTTTTGTTGTCGTACATATCGACTCGTCAACGAACCCCGGGCTCCCCAAACTGCGGGTCACCCGGGGCTACCATTCGCTACCAACCTCACGCGCCCCTCCACCCATCACCTACCACCCACCACCCACTACCCAACCACCCACCACCCACTACCCAACCACCCACCACCCGCCTTTCTACCCATCACCCGCCTTTTACCCGCCTTTCTACCCATCACCCGCCTCCCCCCCTCACAAACCACTCCTCCGGGTTGACGGGCTGCCCACCACGGCGAAGCTCGAAATACAACTTCGGTCCCTCCAGGCTTCCCGTATCACCG
>SLPW01000461.1 GCA_007131755.1 Myxococcales bacterium
CGAGACCGAGACCGAGACCGACCCCGAGACCGACCCCGAGATCGACACCCAAAACAAAACGCCGGCGATCTCCCGACCGCCGGCGCTCATTCACATCCGAGATCTTACCCGTTTAGTTACAGGTCGTATTCTCCTCTGCGGGAGTACCGAATTTCTCGGCGTCCGGATCGTCAGCGTCGCCGGTCCAGTAGCGGAAATCCTCGGTCTGCGGCGTAAAGCACCAGGCCGCCTCCAGAAGACCGCCCTCCGGGTTCGCGGCACCCAAAAAGTCCACGTCCTTCTGGTAGGAGATGCCCAGTGCGGTGTGCTCGTCGGTATAGGTGATGGCGTCCATCACCTGGTCGTCACAGACAAGCTCCACCGTCGTCCCTCCCAGCGGGAGCGCCCAGTCCAGCACTCCGTCCTCATCAAGCTCGGCGCCTCCTCCCTCATGGGAGGTAAATAGCACGTCGCCTCCGGGGGGAATGGTCAGCCCGTCGGGGATCTCCGAGATCGGATTCTGTAGCGAGGGCCGGTTCAGAAAACAATCGCTTAGATCGAAATCAGCTCCGCCCAGATTGTGGAGTTCGATATACATCCCCGGATCCTGCGTGGCCGGTCCGGGCTGGAATTGGGCCATGAATTCGGTGATCACCACCTGCAACGGCTCATAGCCGTCAAAGGATGCCGATCCACCGGCCTCTTCACCCCAGTAGTCGTCGAGCTGGGCGTCTACTTCCAACGTATATTGTTGGCCCGGCTGTTGGACCGATGTCTCCAGGACGACCCGGGCGTATTCGTAACTGGCCGACAAAACGTCGAGGCCGTCGATGGTAAATTCGCTTCCGTCTTCCTCCACTCCTCCCAGGGCGCGGTTGAAGTCGACGTTCACCGTATTTTCATCCATGGCGATGGCCTGTACCGGTTGAGTTGGCGAGCACGCGACGATCTCCGACTCAAAGAGCTTCCAGATCGACAGCTGCGGGTTGTTGGAGAACCTCCACATGGGCACGTTCTCGATCGCCACCTCACATCCCACGTCCAATCCCAGATTGGTGACGTGGTAGGCGGGTACGCGGAATTGAAGGGTGTAGTCGCTTTCGTCGTTATCGGCCGCGCTCACCCCGTCGGTGGTCACCTCGTAGCTTTCGAAGCCCCAGCCCGCCGATCCCGGCTCGGAGGTCACCGTCATGTGCACCGAGATCATCCGCGACTCATAGTCGTTGATCTCCTCCAACAGATCGACGTCGCTGACGTCGACGGTCATCATCGACGGCGGTACGTAGAGGCGAATGACCTCGATATCGCCGAACTCGCTGACGGTGATGCCCGTAGAGCTGATGTCCGCTGCCTTGACCTCCAGGTCGATGACCTGACCGGCGCGAACCGGCACGTCCTCTTCGCTCTCCGCATCCTCGACGGGCACGAATAGCGCCGGCCCCTGTGGCGAGGCCTGGATGAAGAATCCTGGCCCGTCGCCTCCAATTCCGGGGCGTACATAGGTCACCAGGACATGCTCCAGGACTTCGTCTTCGTAGACCATCTTCGGATCCTCCGGCTCGGCCGGATCTTCGGCTTCGATCACGTCCTGTCGGATCTGGGCAATATCGGCGGCCGTACTCTCGTCGTACCACGGACAGGCCTCGGGCATCTGTCCGGGACTTCCCACGTCGGCACCGTTGTACTCCCCCGTGCCCTCGCACCAGAACCAGGCGTAGTCGATGGCGTCGTAGCCCCATAGATCGGGATCGCGAACCACGCTGACCCCTTCCTCGCTGGGATAGCGATCTCCATCGTCGTACCACACCCCGCTTATCAACTCGTCGTTGCAGTTCAACGTCACATATCCCTCTCCCTCGGACAAAAGGAGTTCGGACATGACGTAATCGGGCTCGAATCCCGGATCGTCTCCCGTGGCGACGGTGCCGAAACCCTCCGGATCGATCACGAATTCGTCTTCGATCTCGTTGGGATTGTCGCTCTCGGAGGTCCAGATGAGACATCCGTATAGATCGAAGGGTTCACTGGTGGTGTTATACAATTCGATCCACTGTCCGTCGGCCACGGAGACCTCCGTGGGAGACTTCATGAACTCCGTCAACAGGACCTCTCCGGCCTCATCGGGAGCATCGTGCTCCGGCACGTGATCGTCGTCGTCGTCGTCGTCGTCGTCGTCGTCGTCGTCGTCGTCGTCATCGTCATCGTCGTCGTCATCGTCATCGTCGTCATCATCATCGTCGTCATCATCATCGTCGTCATCATCGTCTTGATCCGGATCCTCCTGATTCGGGACCTCGTTCGTCGCCGGATCATCTGTGGATCCACAACCAATCACGCTCCCCGTGGCGAAGGCTATCGCCACCAATATGACCATCGTCTTAGTTCGATACAGCATCTCGACCTCTCCTCTCCTGATTCCTCGACTTTCGTCGACAATTTGCCGACGCGGCGACCTCTCTTCCTGGATATTACAGAAGGGTACATAGCGAGGTATGGAAGAGCCTTCAAGATCGATCTGTGCTTCGAGCCAACACTGGACACTGAATATATTAGCAGTATACTAAAACTCGAACAGACTTGCTGCGTCGCAATGCGATTTTCTGACCTCTGACCCCTGTTTTCTGCCTTCTGTTCTCTGACCCCTGTTTTCTGCCTTCTGTTCTCTGACCCCTGTTTTCTGCCCTCTGTATTTATGCTTCCACTGCGCCATATCCAACTGGCAAGCCAGCTTCTCGACGCCCGCTGCGACGTCGGTGAATACCTCGATCTCGCCAATCTCCGCGGCCGGTTGACCGAGCTGAGCGCCCATCGTGGCCATCCTCATCTTACGCTGGCCGTTGAACTCGTCGCTCAGGCCCATCGTGCAGAGGAACCCGCCGCCTGGATCGGCCCCACCACCTCGCTCTTCTATCCCCCCGACGCCGGCGGCTGGAATCTGGACTGGTCGGCTCTGGCGCTGATCCGCCTCGACGATCCCCATCGACGCCTTCGCGCCGCCGACAAGCTGCTTCGAAGCGGCGCCTTCGGCCTCGTCGTCGTCGATCTCCCCGCCCCTACCTCTCATCCTCCCCAGCCTCTTCTGGGTCGTCTCCTGCGACTCGCCGAAGCCCACGACAGCGCCGTCGTCTTTTTGACGTCCACAACCGAAGACGCTCCCTCTATCTCCTCGCTGATCTCTCTTCGCGTCCGCGCCCGGTGGATCGAAGCCGATCCCCACCGCCTGCGCGCCACCTACGCCGTCACCAAGGACAAGCGCCGGGGCCCCGGCCATCGACGAAAGGAGGCATACCATGGACCGCTGGGCCTGCGTTGACGCCTTCTCCTTTCCCCTTCAGGTGGCGCTGTCTCTTCATCCG
>SLPW01000440.1 GCA_007131755.1 Myxococcales bacterium
GGCTGTGATCTTCCAGACAGGCCGCCAATTCCTCGAGGGCCCGACGCGTCACCTCCCACAGATCGGCGTCGTACAGGCGCCCACTAAAATTCGTCTCCTCCACCACCGCCGTGATGGCGCGAAGTAGAGTCTGAACGCGCTCCTCCGAATCCAACTCCTCCCATCCTTCGAGCCACTGGCGCCATGTCGACTCCGGTTCCTGCGAGGCCACACCGTCTTCGGTCATCTCGATCTGTGAAAGGGCAGCTTCGATCTGGCGTGGAGTCAGCCGTCCCCACTGATCGGCGCCCTGAGTCTTGCGCACCATCCACCGATAGGCCTTGCGAATCTTCAGTGGTACCGGCGTCAGGACCAGGCGAATCGACTGCGCCTGCGGCGGCGCCGCTAATTGTGTCCTCGCCGCCACATATCCCGGCGCCTCCACCTGAATTAGCCACATCCCTTTGAGCTCGAGCTTCAGTTCGACCTCTCCACTCGATCCCGCCAGCACGTCTATCACCTCTCCGGCTGGATTTTCGATCTGGAGCGACGCTTCGCTCACCGCTTCATCCTGCCACTCATCCCACAACTGGATGCGGATTCTCCCATCCGACACCTCCACTTCAGGCGTCTCCAACGCCACGGGACGAATCTCCTCTACCGCTTCGAACTCCCCGGAATTCGAGGTCTTTATCTTTCCCTTATTTCCGGAGTTTTCAGACCGTCTGCGAAGAATATCGCGCAGCCTGGCCCATAAGCCGAGGACCACGCGACGCCCCATCCACAATAGCCCGGTCCCCAACACCAGCACAGCGACGATGAAGGCCAGCCGGCCCCATATCGACGGTTCTCGGTGAACCGGCCCTCCTTCCCAGACCAGTGGCTCCCCCAGTGGGGGCACCACCCATGCCGTTACGTCCCATCGGCGCTGCTCCAAGTCCGCATCGCTGATCATGACCGAAGCTCGCCCGTCCTCACCGGTGATCGCGTCGTATTCCAGGCGAGCCTCGGACCCCTTTTCTTCTGATCCGCCCCCATCGCCCCCGGCGAGGAGCTCGAACGTCACCTCTGCATCAGACAGCGGGCCGACGTCGTCACCCACCTGAATTTCAACCGTCACTCCCCGACTCACCCGGCGAAATACGGGTTCCACGGAACCGGTGATCTCCGGGTCGCTCACCCTCCTTATCACCGCGCTCGCCCGCGCTGCCCTTCGATATTCCGTGGCTGGAACTTCGACCACCAGGAGATTCTCCCCGTTCTTCAAATGGGGCCCGACGTCGTAAACCGCCTCCCCTCTGCCGTCGAAATCCACCGTCGCAAGAGGATTCGCCTGATGGGTGATCGAGGCGAAGGTCGGCAGTCCGTACCCACCGGCCCGTGCAGACATCCTCAGCGCGACTTCGTCGACGTCACCGTGAACCCACGCCGGAACCTCCAGATCCAGACGTGTTGGCGCGCGTCGAACTTGTAACGACTGTGCGCCTGTCGTGCCTGCGACCTGATCGGATCCTTCAAAACTCACCTCAACGACGTACTCGCCGGGTTCCACCTCGACGGCCGTGAAGTAATGACCGAAGAAGTCGGTGTACATCCGCTCGCGGACCACTTCGTTGCGTTCTCTGAGCAAGGCGACCTGCACCTCGCGCCCGGGCAAGGCCTCTCCTACGTCATCATATAGCAGACCCTCGACGACCACTGTCGCCCCCGCACTTCGGGCCTCGAATTGGACATGGGACTCCCCGCGGACACTTATCTCCAGAGTATTGGCAAAGGGCAGCCATCCCAGGGTGACGATCGCCGCCGCCATACATCCCACCGGTATGGCTCGCCACTCAATCACCTTCGGCTACCTCGTCCAGTTTCCTCTTCAAGGCTTCGGCCTCCTGTCGTACCTCAGCTACTGGACGCAACCGCATTGCCTGCTCCAGATGTTCCCGCGCCGCCTCGCTTTGACCCATCGTTTCGGTCACACGGGCGATAGCGAGATGAATTTCCGGTACGGTGGGATTGATTCGAAGGGCCGTTCCGTAGTGCTGGCGGGCCTCTTTCCACTCACCGCGGGCCTCGAAGTAGCGGCCCTTTTCTGCGAGCACCGACACCCGATCTCCGCCAATATCACGGGCGGCTTCCAGAAACCGGAACGCCTCCTCCTCCCCTTCGCGCGAGCCGTGGACAATGGCGCTCCAGCGGTTCAACTCCGCCCGCGCCGGCGCGTCCCCGGCAGTGGTAGTGTAATTTCGCAATAGATCGGGAAGATCGCGGCGACCGCGGGCAGGATTGCCCGCTTCGTAGGCCTTTCCCAATCCCTCGATCGCCTCTACGTTGCGCCGGTCGCGCAGCAGGGCCCGCAGATAGATCTGGCGAGCCCGTTCATATTCGCCAGCCTCCAGTTGTACCCTCCCGGCCTCAATCAACAACTCCGTGGAGTCCTCATCGCCACGCCAGGCGTTGCGAAAATGCTCTCGGGCCTCTGCTTCTCGGCCCTGGACACGGCGCAAGATCCCCATCTTCCAATTCGCCTCGGGATGATTCGGCGCCGCCTCGAGGACCGCCGACAGGTGGCGCTCCGCCGTGGTGAGATCGCGTCGCCACAACTTCGCCGTTCCCCTGTCGATATGGAAATTCAGGCCGCTGATCTTCTCGTCCTGTTCTGGGTCCTCTCCGTCGGCACCGGAATCGGATCGCGCAAAAACCCGTTCTCGCACCGGAAGAAGACTCAACATGTCCAGCCCCCCACCGAAGGTGTCGAGAGTGGCGATGGCGTGCCTCCCCCGCCCGTCTGCATGAAGTGCCAGCGTCTTTGCCCGTACCAGGCGAGGCTCTTTGCTCACATCCACATCGTCCAGGATCGCGTAGGCCTCGGCGTAATCGCCCTCCAAATAGGCGATAAGCGCACGACCACCGCGCGCCAGCGATCCGTCCTCGACCTCACCGATCACCGCCTGCGCACCTTGGCCGTCCCCCTCCACGAGATGGGACCAGAGGAGCTCGAAATATGCTCGATCCCTCACCCCTTCCATCTGAATCAAGGGCTCTACACTCTGCCTGGCCCACTCCGTGGCCCCCAGGGCATTCAGGACACGAGCGCGACTCAATAGCGCCTTTGCTTCATATTTGTCCGGATCCCCGGAGGGGGGACGAAAATGGACGGGACGCCTTGACTCCAATGCTTCGATGCGCTCCGACAGATCCCCCTCTTCTCCTTCGGTGCTGTTGCCGTCAAAGGGAATCGCAAAGCTAATCGCCTGCTCCGCACGTCCCAGATCAACGAGCACACGTGGCGCCACCCACTGCAATTTTCGAAAAAAACGGCCGTCTCTAGCCGGATCGGCGCCAGCGGCTTTGAGATA
>SLPW01000332.1 GCA_007131755.1 Myxococcales bacterium
CCTCGTCTCCCTCGTCTCCCTCGTCTCCCTCGTCTCCCTCGTCTCCCTCGTCTCCCTCGTCTCCCTCGTCTCCCTCGTCTCCCTCGTCTCCCTCGTCTCCCTCGTCTCCCTCGTCTCCCTCCACGACGACTTCTACCGTCACGGTCTGCGAAGCCCCCTCGGTTCCCGCGGCGTTGGTCACTCGCGCCTGAAGGTCCTGTTCTCCCTCGCTGAGCGGGTCGGGGATCTGGAAGATCCACTCGCCATCATCCAGCGCCGTCGTCGTACCGGTGTGTTCTTCGTTGACGTAGATCCGAACATCGGCAAATGGGGTGGCGGTGCCGATGACGATCGGCTGCTCATCGACCGCCTCCCCCTGTTCGGGACTGGTGATTGCGACCTCGGGAGTCGAGGTGTCGACAGTAAATACCACGAGTTCCGAGGTCTCGTCGCCCCACTCGTTGGTAGCCGTGGCAGAGAGGAGATAGTCCCCATCGGACAATTCAGGTGTTTCGAAGGACCAACCTCCCTCATCATCGCCCGTCAGCGTCTGAGAGTGAACGAGCTCGCCATCGTCATCGAAGATCTCGACGACCACCTCCTGGTCGGGATCGGTGGTTCCGCTGATGATGAGTTGAGCATCGCCGACCACACCTCCATCTTCAGGTTCATCGACGGTCAATAGTGCGGGCTCGGCGTCGGCGGGCGGAAATTCCTCCTCGTTATAGAATATGTGAGCCTCTCCTTTCGAATCGGCATGGGGAGCACCTACGAAAGCCAGGTAGCCGTCAAGCGCCAGGGACGCACCGAAATGTGCATCTTCCTCGGCCTGCGATGGAGTCAATATCGCCGTGGAGCCCCAATTATAGGCTCCCCCCTCGTCCTGTTCATAAAAATATGCCGCTCCCGACTTGGTATCGTCCACCGTGGCGAGGTAGGCTCCGACGAGCAGGCGATCGCCGGACATGGCGAGCGCTTCTCCAAAACGGGGGGCTCCCGAAGGCCGCGAGATCATGGTCAACTCCCCCCAGTTGTCCTCGCCACCGAAATCACGTTCGAATATCGTGACCGAAGTATCGTTGCTCGCCCCCACGGCGACGGTGTCACCACTGACGGCGATGGTATGACCGAATCGATCGTTATCGCTCTGCTCGAAGGGAAAGATCTCGGCCGCCTGACTCCAGGAATCGGTCGTCGCATCGCGCTCAAAGACAAAGGCCCTTCCGGCAAACGAGGCCGTCGGCGCCCCGGCGACGATCAAATCGCCATCCATATCCAGGGAAAATCCAACGCGGGGATTCTGCCCGCCGGCGACGAGCGATCCTGCAGAACCCCAGTTGTCAGCACCTCCCTCATCTTTCTCGTAGATATAGATGCGGCCGGCGTTGACCAGCGTGGTCACTCCGGAGGTCCGATCTCTATGGGGTGCGGCGATGGCAGCCCGGTCCCCATCGAGAGCCACAGAGTGTCCGTATGAATCTCCTGCCTCCAGATTTCCGGGAGCGAATTTCTCGACCTCTCCCCAATTATTCGTTCCCCCTTCGTTGCGCGAAAAGAGATAAGCTGCGCCGGCTCCCCACTCGTCGTCGCTTTTGTCCGGGGCCCCCACCAACACCAGGTCTCCATAGACAGCTACGGAAGTGCCGAAGGCATCCCCATCGGAGCCATCGGAAGGGAGCAACCTCGCCACCTGTCCCCAGTCATTTACTCCTCCTTCGTTGCGCTCGAAGACATAGGCCGCACCGGTGGTACTGCCGAACTCTGTATAGTCCGGCTCTCCGACGACTGCGATATCGCCGTGGACAGCAACAGCATCACCAAACTCTTCTCCCAATTCGTCTCCCGGCGCTGCCGATGAGGGCGTCAGCGCCACCTGCTCCACCCAGGCGTCGACTCCGCCGGCTTGCAACACCGCTTCGGAATCCACCTCCTCTGGGGCATCGTCGATGGCCGAGGAACAGGCTGTTGTGAACAAGATTGCAACAAGAATATAGAGGCCGACACGCTTCATCACTCTTTCCTCATTTTTCGAGACATCACGGGTATCATCGTTGAATCCCACCGGAAGCTGTCCGGAGGGCAGGGTTTAGGGCTGTGGAACCATGGACGAATATTTGAATTCGACCGACACTCCTCACAGCTCCACATATACATGGACGAGATCTTCTCGCAATTGTTGCGTAGAAAGTCGCTCCCCCGGGAGTAAAGGCATGGTCTCAGTACTTTGGTCTCAGTACTTTGACCTCGCGCTCATCGATGTATACATTTGATGTATAATCCACCTCCTGTAGGAGCCACCAATGATACGAACCCAGGTCTACCTGACATCGAAAGAAAAGCGGGGACTCGAGGAGATGGCCGAACGCACGGGACGCTCCCAGAGCGAACTCATCCGCGAGGCCGTCGACCAATACCTGGCGCAACGGGCCGACAATGTCCGAACAGAGCGCCTGCAACAGGCCTTCGGCCTCTGGAGCGACGCCGATGACCGCCCTGACGTCCGTGAACTTCGCCGCGAATGGGAGCGCTTTGACGATGAGTGACGCATTGCTCTTCGACACGGACGTCCTCATTGAATATCTGCGTGGACGCGAAGCGGCGGCCAAATTCTTCGACGCCCACCAGAGCAGATATTGGTACGTCTCGACCATCACCATCGCCGAACTCTACGCCGGAGTGAGGCCCAATGAGGAGGAGGCCCTACGCAACTTCCTCGCTTTATTCGAGGAGGTCGAATTGGACGCCACCGTGGCACGGCGGGCGGGATTGTACCGTAACCGGCACACCAGGACTCACGGCACGGGGCTCGCTGACGCCGTCGTCGCCGCCAGCGCTGAGACCGTGGGGGCGACTCTCCTCACATTCAACGAGCGCCACTATCCCATGATCGACGATCTGATCGTTCCCTGGAGTCGATGACAATCCGGTCACGACCCCGGACTCCCTCGCTGCGCTCGGTCGGCCGGGGCAACGCAAAAAGCAATGCGCGTTTGGTGGTTGCCCAGAAGAGCACGATTGCCGTTCCCTCATCGATGTGGACCTTGCATACCCGAAACCGTCGATCGCCCTCCCCGTATACCTCCACATCTCCGTCCGCTTCTTACTTAGCCCCGGCCGACTGTTGTTCAAGGAGCCCGGGGTCTCGGACCTATGAACCCGAACTAATGGAGTCACCCGAAGAGATTGACCGCCGGGATCAGCACCGCCAGAAATAGCACCGTCATCGCAAGGCCGGCCTTCATGAAGTCCTTTACCTGATAGCCCCCGGGGCCCATGATCAGGGCGTTGACCTGGTGGGTGGGAAGCAAAAAGGCGTTGGAGACGGCGAGGGCTACGATGAGTCCGAATTGGGCGGGGTCGGCGCCCACGCCGATGGCGACGTTCGCCGCCAGGGGCACCAGAAGGACCGTGGCGCCCACATTGGAGATGGTCAGGGTGAATATAGTGGCCAATATGGCGATGACGAGTTGCATCCCCCAGGCCGGAAGGTCGCCTGCGGCGCCGACGACGCCCTCGGCAATCCAGGCCGCCGTTCCCGTATCCTCCACGGCCTGTCCCAGGGGAATGAGCGCCGCCAGCAAGAAGACGGTCTTCCAGGATACGGCCCGGTAGGCCTCGTCGGCGGTCAACACCTTCGACAAGAGCACCACCACGGCTCCCACCATCAAGGACAGGGACAACTGAAAGTCCGTAAAAATCACAAGCCCCAGGGCCAGGGCAAACCCTCCCAGGGCCCACCACTGTTTTTCGGTGCGCGGCGGCTCCTTGGGATAGTCCGACAGGATGACGAAAGAGGGATCCGTGGACAATTGCTCCAGCCGCTCCCAGGGGCTGAAGATCACCAGCACGTCGCCGGCGCGCATCTCCACCTGACGCAGATTTCCGGTGATCACCTCTCCGTCGCGATGGATGGCGAGGAGGCTGACGCCGAAGACTTCGCGAAGGCGTACCTGGCGCACCGTCTTCCCCACGGCGTCGCCGCCGGGTCGCACCACCACCTCCGCCAGCCCGGCGTGCTCTCGGTCCTGGAGGATGGAAAAGGGATCGCCGTCGGCGGGCTCCAGATTCTGAAGCTCTGCGAAGCACTCCACGTTTTCCGAGGAGCAGACAAGCCCCACAATGGCTCCGACCTCGATGATGTAGTCGCGATAGGGAGCGATGGTCAGCCCCTCGCCATCGTGGACGGCCACCACCAATACTCCCCGATACTCGGCCTCGATATCGGCGACGCGACGGCCCACCAGGGGGCTGTCTTCCGGGACGTGAAAGGGACAGATCTTTTTGTCCAACCCGTAGATGGCGGCCACTCCGGGGAGAGCGGCGTGGGGGTCGCGCTTCTCCGCCATCGAAGGCAGAAGATAGCGCCCGAAGAAGGCGAACATGGCGATGCCGCTAAAGAGCAATAACAGCCCGATCGGCGTGGGATCGAAGAGTCCGTAGGGCTCGATCTCGATGTCCAGATTGTCCGCCGTCGACGCCAGAAGGTCGTTGAGCAAAATCAAGGGCCCCGAGGCCACCAGGGTGATCGTACCTCCCAAAATGGCGGCAAAGCCCATGGGCATCATCAGCCGGGATACGGGCAACTCCGTGCGGTCCGAGAGCCGCTCGACGACGGGCATAAATAGCGCCGCCGCCCCGATATTTTGCATAAAGGCGCTGATCGTCCCCACCGCTCCGGCGACCAAGGCCGAGATCCGACGCTCCGTCCTCCCGCCGACGCGAAGCAAAAACGCGGCCACCCGGCGCATCACGCCCACCCGGTCCAGGCCGGCGCCCAGAATCATCACGGCGATAATGGAGATGACGGCGTTGGACGCAAAACCGGAAAAGAGGTCCTCCGCCGTCACCAGCCCCGTCACACCGACGACGACCATGATCAGAATCGCCGCCACGTCGATACGCACGATCTCCGTGACGAACATAAAGATGGCGCCCGCCAAAATGACGAGCACCAAGATCATATCTGGGCTCAGAGCATCCACGTCATTTTCCTTCGCCGCCGGCTTTCCGTCCGGCGATCACTTAAATGGGGTGTTCCAACTGATAGGGATCGTCGCTATCGAAGCAGCGCCGGCAGGCGGCCTCCACGGCCTCGTGGATCCGATAGGTGAAGTACTCCTCACCCAACGTCTCGTAGAACGAAGAGGCCCTCATCACGTCCAGCACCGGCCCCTTGGTCTTTGCGAAGTACAGCTCCACGTCGCGCTCGCGGTAGTCCTCCAACAATTGGCGAAGGGCGATCTCCGCCGACGAGTCGAGCTGGTTGATGCTGGAGGCGTCGATGATGACCGCCCGCAAAGGCTCGTCCATCTCGCTCTCCAGCTTCGTGAGCAGGTCCTTGAGAAAGGAGACGTTGCCGAAGAAGAATTGGCTGTCGATGCGCACCAGCAGAAGGCCGGAGATGACCTTCGCCTCCGGATGCCGGTCCAGATTTCGATAGCTCGTCGTCCCCGGAATCCTTCCCAATACGGCAGCGTGGGGCTTGGTGGCGCGAATGATGAACCACAGAATCGAGGCTCCAATCCCCGTGGCCAGCCCCTCCTCGATGCCGATAAAAAGAGTGGTGACGAAGGTGATGGCCAAGATCACCAGACCGTCGCGCTTTACCTCCCACAGATGGCGCACGGCCTTGACGTCAATAAGCCCCACGATGGCGGTCATGATGATCGCCGCCAGCACCGCCTGGGGAAGGAAATAAAATAGGTCCGTCAAAAAGAGCAGGGTCACCACCACGGCCACGGCCGTCACCACCGCCGCGAGGTTGGAGCGGGCTCCGGCTCGATCGTTGACGGCGGAGCGGGAAAATCCGCCCGTGACGGGATACCCTCCGAAGAAACCGGCGCCGATATTGGCCGCTCCCAGGCCCACGAGTTCCCGATTCGCCTCCAGCTCATCGGCCTCTCCGTGGCCTTCAGCGATCTTTTTTGCCACCGCAAAGGACTCCATAAATCCCACCAGGGCGATGACGATGGCCGCCGGCAAGAGTGTCTGCACCACCTCCCAGCTCATGGGCACCAAGACAAAGGAGGGAAGGCCCGTGGGGACTTCTCCCACCACGGCCACCCCGCGCTCGTCGAGCCCGAATACCCACGCCATGGCTGTGGCCGCCACCACCACGAAGAACATCCCCGGAAACGACGGCTTCCATACCCTTATGGCGAGCAGAAATAGAAGGCTTCCCACCCCCACCGCCATCGTCCAGGTGTCGAAGCCCGGGCCCACCAGATGGTCGAATTGACTGAAGGCGATGATGAGGGCCGCCGCCGACGTAAATCCACTCAACACAGGATGGGACAGAAAATTGGTCACCAGCCCCAGGCGAAGCAGCCCCATGGCAAATTGGATCACTCCCACCATCAGGGCCAAAATCATGGCGTAGGTCAAATAGGCGTCGGTGCCCACCTCGGCGATGGCCCCCACGCTGGCGGCGGTCATAAGAGACAGCACCGCCACCGGTCCCACCGCGAGCTGGCGAGAGGTCCCGAAGAGGGCGTAGGAGATCAGCGGAATCGTCGACGCATATAGCCCCACGATGGGCGGAAGACCGGCGAGCATCGCATAGGCCATTCCCTGGGGAATGAGCATGATCGCCGTCGTCAGACCGGCGGCGATATCCGAGCGAAGATCCCCTCCTTCGTAGGATCGGAGTTGGCCGACCAGCGGGAATATGGAGGCAAGGCGTTTCATCGTGGATCCGATTTCGCTTCAGTAATGTCGACGACCAGTGTCGGCGACGACAACAACATCGATGCTCGAGGGGAGAAGCGCTATAGCACCCCCTTCAGATAAGATCAGGAGGGATTGGAATGTGGACACGTCGCCGCCGGTAGACACCGGCGGCGACGCGCCACGGGAGAGGAGAAAAGAACGGCGGCTCCGATCAATCATCGACGCCGCCGGGGGTCACCGAAGGGACGGCTCAGATTGCTTTCTTCGAGAAGTACCAATCCGTCACATCATACTCCGGATTCTCCAGCCGTTTTTCCGCCTCTTCCGTGGTCGCCGGAGGAGGCACGATGACCTTGTCTCCGGGCTGCCAATCGGCGGGCGTAGCCACTCCCTCCTCATCGACGGTCTGCAGAGCGTCGATGAGGCGGACGAATTCGTCGAAGCTACGTCCCACCTCCAGCGGGTAGTAGACCATCGCTCTCAGCCGTCGGTCTGGATCCATGACGTAGACGGCACGGATGGGCGCCGTATCGGAGCTGGCCTCGTGGACCATGCCGAATTTCTTGGACACCTTCTGGTCCAGATCGGCGATGATCGGAAATTCGATGTCCACGTCGAAGTTGTCCTTGATATTTCGCACCCAGGCGATGTGGCTGTGGACGCTGTCCACGGAGTTGCCCAGAAGGGCGACGTTTCGCTTCGCCAATTCGTCGGCGATATTCTGAAACGCGATAAACTCCGTGGTGCATACGGGCGTAAAATCGGCGGGGTGAGAAAACAAAATCACCCACTTGTCGGGATTCCACTCCGAGAGCCGAATCCTGCCGTGGGTGGTCTTGGCCTCGAAGTCGGGCACCCGTGCATTGAGCTGCAGCAACGGCTGGGTGTTCTCGATAGGTTCGGTCTGTGTTGTATCGGTCATGTTCTGTCCTCGGTTCAGAGGGTTATGGGTTTCGATGAGCCCCGAAGCCGGGACTCTACGACTGTTGCACGCCGATGGTCCTGCATAAGGTGTGCCAACCCAGAATTTTCTCCTCGGAGACCCAGAATTGGCGGTTTCGCGGTCTATGATCCCTCCCCGTCACCGCAAACTCGTTTCAACCTCGCAACAACTGCAACGGACTGCGCAACAAACACACAACTCTCTGCCGAAAAAACCGGGGCTCGAAGGTTTTCTACCTTGAGAGACGGGGGACAAACGAGCCCACCTGTTCCACGCGCAAAACAACAGCCGAAACAAACCGAAACACAACCTCCCTCGCCCGAACATCGTCGTACCATTGCCTCAGCAAGCCTTGTGCGCAGGTTTGGCCTGCCCATGCACATCTCTCGTAATGGAGGGCGAGAGTCTCATTTTATGGCACAGAAATTGCTGCTTCAGATCACGAACAACCAGAGCTATCGGAATCCGGGGATCTGTCATCCCCCCGGTTTTCCCACGGACCCAAAAACAAGGACAACCCATGACGTACTTTCGACAAATCTATGACGAGGGGTTGGCTCAGGCGGCCTATATCGTCGGCGATCCCGGCACTCGAACCGCCGTCGTCGTCGATCCCCTTCGCGATATCGACACCTACCTCGACCACGCCGCCGACAAGGGCTATGAGATCGTCGGCGTCCTGGAAACCCATATCCACGCCGACTTTTTGTCCGGCGGACGAGAGTTGGCCCACGCCACGGGCGCCACGTTCTATATCTCCGGAGAGACCGTAGAGGGCTGGAAATACGCAGGCCTCGACGGGTTGGACGTAGTAGAGATGAAAGACGGCGACAGCTTCGAGCTCGGAAACCTCGAGATCAAAGCACTCCACACCCCGGGGCATACTCCGGAGGAGATGTCCTTTTTGATTCTGGAGAAAGGCAATGGCGACGATCCGATGGCGGTGCTCACCGGGGACTTTATGTTCGTCGGCGATCTGGGGCGGCCCGACCTTCTGGAGGAGGCGGCCGGCCAGAAAGGCACCGCCGAACCGGGGGCGCGCCAGACCTTCGAGACCATGAACTCCGGCTTTTTGGAGCTTCCGGAATACGTCGCCGTCTGGCCCGGACACGGCTCCGGATCGGCCTGCGGAAAGGCCCTCGGTGATGTCCCCTCGTCGACCATCGGCTACGAAAAGCGCACCTCCTGGTGGGCCAACTACTTCGCAGCCAATGACGAAGAGGGCTTCGTCAAAGAATTCTTAAGCGACCAGCCCGAATCGCCCACCTATTATAAGAATATGAAGATGCTAAACCGCGACGGGCCGCGCATCCTCGGTGAGTTGCCCTCGCCGCCGAGGCTGATGCCGAATCGCTTTGCCCAGTTGTTGGAGGACGACGACACGGTGGTCTTCGACCTTCGCGACGTGCGCTCCTTCGCCCGCGGCCACGTGCCGGGTTCCATCAACCTGTCGTCGCTTCAGCAGCTCTCCAATCACGCCGGCTGGCTGGCTCCCTACGACAAAAACCTGGTGCTGATTACGGAGCCGGGACACGTCGAGGAGGCCACTCGACGCCTGGTGCGCATCGGACTCGACGATATCGTGGGCTTTGTGCCCGCCTCGCGCATTCGAAGCTATGCTCCGAAGGGGCTGAAGAGCTATCCCGTAGTTCCGGACCCGGATCGGGCCTTCGAGATGTCGAAAAGAGAAGACGCCCGCGTCCTGGACGTGCGCTCGAAGTCGGAGCGAGAAAAGGGATATATTCCGGAGTCCAAGCATACCTACTATGGTCGAATTGGGCAGATGGTAGCGGAGGCCAAAGAGCGCGGCGACACCCACGCCGGTGAGACGATCATCGTCCACTGCGAGGCCGGCACCCGGGCTGCCATCGCCGCCAGTTATCTCGACGCTCATGACTACGGCGACGTCGTGCTCTATACAGGCGGCTTTCAGGGCTGGAAGAAGACGGGCCATCCCGTAGAGAAATAAGTCGTCGGAGGCGATGGCGGGGACTCCATCGCCTCCGAACCTCTTAATCTTTACTTTGAACCCACTTCGCGCTTCGACTCCGCTCGCTCGTCACCTCTTTGGGTCTTTTCCAATATACAAGGCAATTTCCCATGTATCTCGCAAAGCACTGGAAGACCGCGATCGTCGCCACCTCCCTCATCGCCTTTACGGCCTGCGATGACGACACCGACGACGCTCCCCTGGAACCCGTCGGAAATTACGAGGCCGTCCCGGAGGCCGACGAGGCGGAAGCTACCGAAGATGAGCCCGAACAGGCCGACGAGGTGGATCCCGACGACGATCCGCGACGAGAGACGGCGGATGAGGCGGATCAACAGCTTCGCCAGCGCATGATGGGCCGGGTCATGGAGGTCGTCGACGAAGAGGGCTTCGACGCCGCCGTCCACGTCTGCCGTGACGAGGCAGAGCCCATCACCCAACAGGTCGCCGAGGAATTCGACGTCGAGATTGGCCGCGTCGCCGACCGCCTTCGAAATCCCGACAACGTGGGCCACGACTGGGTCTGGGAGATGATCGAAGAGGCCGACGGTGAGCCCCTGTATGTGGCGAACGATACCCTGCGCGCCGTCAAGCCCATCCACCTTGGCCAGCCCTGCGTCAACTGCCACGGACAGACCGACCAGCTCGCTCCCGGTGTGGCCGACGCCCTGGAAGCCCACTATCCCGACGACGAGGCCACGGGCTACGCTCCGGACGATCTGCGCGGCTGGGTCTGGGTGGAAGTTCCGGACTCGCCAAACTAAGGGCCATCGAGATGATCTCCCCGTCACCGATGGAGCGCCCCGGCTGTTTCAGAGTCTTTCAACACTGAAACACCATCGACACAACTTTTCCTCCCGGCACCCCGCTCTCCTCGGTGATGACGCCTTCAATCCCGAACTCTTCGCCCTTATCGCGTCCTCTTGGACGCAAATGACCAACGATGGCACAGCACTTGCTAAACCGAACAATCGGTCTGTTTTACGGCTGTCATCGCAGGTTATCTCATGCCTTCATCCCACCGCATTACCTTCCTCATTTCTCTCCTGACCATCCTCATATCTTTCCTCATAGCCTGCGATGACGGCCCTTCTGAGGCCGAACGGGCTCCGGAAGGCGCCGAAAAGTCGTCGACCGGTCCCGGTCAGTGGGAGCCCGTTGCTCCCGAGGAATTGACGGCCCACCAACAGGCCATGGCCGACTACGCCGGCACTTCCCGGGGCGTCATGGGTCAGCGCCTGATGGGCACCGTCATGGAGGCCGCCGAAGAAGGAGGATTCGGCTCCGCTGTCGAGGTCTGTGCCCAGGAGGCCGAACCCATCGCCGCTGAAATCTCACAGAGGCGAGGAGTCGCCATCGGTCGCACTTCCACGGAGCTGCGAAATCCTGACAATCAGCCCCCCGAGTGGGCTCGCGACCACATCGAGACCGGCGTCGACGACCAATTCTACGCGGCCGCCGACGACGGCACCCTGGGCACGGCGATTCCCATCCACCTCGCCGCCCCCTGCGCCAACTGCCACGGCGAAGCCGATCAACTGGCCAGCGGAGTTCCGGAAGCCCTGGAGCTTCACTATCCGGAAGATCGGGCCACGGGCTATCAAAAGGGCGACCTTCGCGGGTGGTTCTGGGTCGAAGTTCCCCCGGAGATCGTCGAGATCCCGGAGTTGGAGCCCGAGGCCGACGACGAAAACGAGGAATCCGCCGCATCTCCTGGCGAAGATCTCTATGTGGACTACTGCGCCGCCTGTCACGGTCGCGACGGTGAGGGCACCCCGAAGGTCTTTCCCCCCCTGGTGGGCACCTCCATGGTACAGGACGACCCCACGGCATTGATCGCCGTTACTCTCGACGGTGTCTCCGGCCCCCTGGACGTCGACGGCGACGAATACGACGGCTTTATGCCCGGCCAGGCACAACTGTCGGATCAGGAGGTCGCCGAACTCCTCACCTATATTCGCACCTCCTGGGGCAATGAAGCCGAGGAGGTGGATGCGTCCATGGTCCGCACGGTGCGCGATCGCACCATGGACCGCACCAGCGCCTGGAATCAGGACGACCTCGATGCCCTCCGCCGAGAAATCGACGACGAGCCCTGGATCGAGTGATTGGCTGTCCCCCTTTCGTCCCCCGCGACAATTCACCATCACGACAATCGCGATGCCTCCGTCTATATTTGTGGGTTGATAAACGGGCCGGTGATTCAATCATCTTCCCGGGGGGGCGTGGTTCGCCTGGTCGCATTGCGTTGCGGGCTGGCAGCCCGCGCTCCCGAAACAAGCGCGTGGTTCTCCTGGTCGCATTGCGTTGCGGGCTGGCAGCCCGCGCTCCCGAAACAGGCGCGCGGCCCGCAACAATACGAGGATGTTGGATTGGCTATGGAAATACCCTTTCATCGTTTGGCCCTCCTATTATTCGCGGGAAGCACCGTAGCCGCAATCGCGCTGGTCAATGGGCCCGAAGCTAAAGCCTGTGCGCTCCACAGTTCAGCTCCACCTGTCTTCAGCCCTTCCGAACAGGAGTCTTCCCGCGACGACCATGACCAACGAGAGGAGCAGTCCGCCGAGGAGAGCGCCGCCGGCGACCGCGCTCGAGAGCAGATGTCGGGACGGGTCCAACTTCTTGGAAGCGGCGGTGGGCTTCGCTTCGGATCTGACGACACGGGTCGAGCTCACCTGAAGGAGGCAAATATGATGCTGCACGCAGAGCTGTGGTTTCATCCCTCCCTCGGTGTAGCCGCCTCGGCACCCTTGGCTCGGCGGAGTCTCGAATTGCCCTCCGGAGCCACCGAGCGGCTTCAGGGCATCGGCGATATGGGGTTGGAGTTGGCCTGGCGGACCAGTACTGACGCCGGAGATGGGATGGCGAGCGACGATTCCACCGAACAGCTGCCCTCCTCCGAGCCACGACTCGGGGTTCAACTTCGCCTGGGGGCCCTGCTTCCAACGTCTGCACTTGCGCGTCACGAAGACCAATCGTGGTACCACCCGGATGTTCAACTCGGTGCCGGAGTGGTGATCCCACGAGCGACGGTGGGTGTGAGCTATCTCTATTCGTCGACGACCCAATTTTTCGCCGGCGCCGACGCAATGTGGGCTCCGCAG
>SLPW01000490.1 GCA_007131755.1 Myxococcales bacterium
AGGATGCGCGCCCGATTTCGCACAGGCTGGATGGGGGTAATGGTGACGACCTCGTGATCGAAGGCCAGGATTCCGACCTCCGTGTCGTCGTCCATCTCTCGCACGGCAGCGCGGGCCGCTTCCCGAGCGAGCTCCATTCGACGGTGCTCCGACATGGAGCCCGATCGATCGATGACCAGCAGGACGGCGAGGCTCGGAGTTTCATGGGTCTCCTGACTCTCGAAGGTCACGGGCATGATCTCCTCGAGAGGAGTGTGGCGCCAGCCACCGGCGCCGAAGGAGTCCTCACCGCCGATCTTCACCAGCGCTCCTCCCTGGCGGACGTAGCGCTCGAACATCGCCATCTGTTCGTCGGAGACGTGGTCGGAGTGGACGTCGGAGAGGAGAATGAGGTCGAATTCGTCGAGATCGTCGAAGTTGGTGGGGATGCCCGTGGGACTTCGGGTTTCGACGTCGAAGTCCTCGTCGCTCAAGGCCTGTTGAAGAAAATGACGCGACCGCATCTCACCCTCGATGTAGAGGATGCGCGGTTCGCCATCGATCCAGGCCGTCTCTACGGCCCGGTTATTCTCTTCATGAGTATCCTGTCCGTGGACATCCATCTCGAGTTCGAAGGTGCGAAATCCAGGCTCAGATACCTCCGTTTCGAAGAGGACCTCCGTGACCCCGGGGGAGACGTCGATGGTGCGCTCCTCGTCGCGATACTCGTCTTGCCACAGGGTAAGATCGACTCTGTCCTCGTGGGTGGAGAAGATGCGCGCCGTCAGGTGGAAGGGAGCTCCCACCTCGATGGACTCCGGGGCCTCCAGGCTCTGGATGAGAACCTCCGGCGGTGATTCGTATTCGATGCTATGGGAGTAGACGCGAATGCCGGAGTCGGCGGCTCGGTTGACCTCGGCGAGAAAGTCTCCGTGGGTCTCATTGCCGTCGGTCATGAGGACGACCCGTTTTAGATGGTCATCCGGAAAGAGCCCGTAGGCCATGCGCATGGCCGCCGAGATATCGGTGTTGAAGAGCTCGTCGTCCGTCTCCAGGCGCGGGATTTCGGAGTAGCTACCGTCTACGCCGGGTTCGACGATATAGGGGTGAGAGGCGAAGGCGATGACCCGCAGGTCGTCGCGATCCGACATCGTTTCCACCGCCTGGTTGATGCGCTCCAACGCTTCTTCGTGCGCTTCGTCGGGAAAGGAAGCCGAGGCATCGACGAGGAAGATGGTGGAGACTCGAGACTCGAAATCGGTGACCACCACCTGGACCATGGACATGACGATCGCCGTGATCACCAGCGCTCGAAGTGCGATGTTGATGATCCGCTGGTAGCCCGGAAGATCGGAGAGGGTGAAGCGGCTGACGATGGCCAATAGCGGCAGAGCCAGGAGCAGGCCAAAGAAGTGTGGCGCCAGAATCTCGAAGGTGCGCTCCGAGACTTCGAAGGCGAAGGCGTCGACGCCGGGGCGCATCACCCACTCGAGGTACATCCACACTCCGCCGGCCCACACCGCCACCAGGGCGGTCCAGAACAAAAGGCGCGACATTATGGGACGTGAACTGAGCATGGTCTCACACCGTCCATCGGCGATTGTAGGTCAGCCATTCGACGAAGAGCAGGACGAGGGCAATGGCGAGAAGGAGAATCCAGAGTTGGCGTCGGTCGAAGAGCAGATCCGAGATATCGTCGGCCACGTCGGCGTCGGCCAATTCGATGGAGCGGGGCTGGATGTCCGACTCCTGAGGGTCGGCCAGGTTGGCGGCGACGACGGTGGTCCCCTGGTCGGTGATCAATTCGTAAAAGCCCGGTGTCTCGCCGTAAAAAAGAGCCGCTCCGTGATGGACGGCGGCGGGCAGACGCGCGCCGTCGGGGGTGACGACCTGCGCGGAGTCGATGCCGTAGTCCACGGGGATGGACCAGGTCTCTCCGGTGGGGAAAGTACGCATCAGCTCCGTGTCGTCGTCGGCGAAATAATCGATGACGTTGAGGAGAAAGACAGGAAAGGCGACGCGAAGGGGAAAGTCGCTATTTCGCACGTCAAAGCCAATCGCCACGGTGCGTCGACCTTCCCGGTCTCGGGCGGCGATGATGGGCTGGCCGAAGGAGCTGGCCACCGGGTCGTCGCCGGCCTCGAGCGTGAAGGTCTTTGACGAGGAGATATTGAGATCTCGCAACGTTACCCAGCGTAGAAGAGGGTGGTCGCTTCGTACGTCGGTGATGATGGGTTCGTCGTCGCGCGAGGAGATGGGAAAGGGAGAGAACTCCTCGGGCGGATCGATATACAGAAGATGTCCCGACGCGGGGGCCTCGAAGCCCACGCCGTCGAAGATGGTGACGTCAAACTCAGCGTTCGGATCGTAGTCGTCGGGATGGACGTGCTCGATGTCGAGGTGATTGTTCAAAATCAGTGATCCCTCCACGTAGAGGTTCCCACGCGAGACGAGCTGTACGCTCAAGCGCTGCGGAGGGGGGACGGTGGCGTAGGCTCGGTTGTCCAGGGGAAAGACGTTACGGGCGTCCTCGGTGACCAGGCGAACCCGAGCCTCCAGGCGCTCTCCGGAGACGGCCTGACCGGGATAGAATTGGCGGTGGATTTCGCCGGGCTCAAGCGAAAGCGGCTGGGTGTCGATGAGGCGGTCGTTGCCGCGCAGTTCCAGGGACGCCTCCACGGGGCGATCGTAGAAACTTCGCACCTCGACGAAGACCTCGTGGTCCAGGCGATTCGAGGGATAACGCCGGGCGTTGAAAGCTGTAATGGCCAGGTTCTCCGACGACTCACCGACCTTGAGATGACGTACTCGCGTATGCTCACCTAAGTCGATATCGAAGGCCGTGTCGTCGGTGATCGACGCCCCGTCAGTGATGATGATGAGTTCGGCGGGCTGGCGGTCTCGCAGGCTGTCGGCGGCGAAGGACAGGGCCTGTTCGAGATCGGTAGGGTTGGCCGTGGCACGTTGCTCACGCAATGCGGCGTCGATGAGCGAGGAATCGTCGACGAAGGGGCCCAGCGGTTGGACGCGGTTATTGAACATGACCACCATCACCCGGTCGTCTCCGCCGATGGTCTCGAGGACTTCGCGGGCTTTGGAACGGGCGACGTCGAAGCGGTCGTGGCCGCCGGTGACGTCTGTGGCGTTCATGCTCGCCGAGTTGTCGACCAGGATCAGGACGTGCCTTTCGTCGATGACCTCGTCGTCGAAGTGGGGACCCAGCATGGCCGCCGCCAATAGAGCGGCGATAAGGAGATGCAAAAACCAGGAGAAGAGCCTCTTGAGGCGGCGCCACCAGTCGGTCCGCCGGCTCTTCGTGGTCATGACCTGCGACCACAGCGGGGAGAAGGGGATCTCCACACTCTTTTTCCTCAACTTCAGGATATAGAGCACCGTAATAAGGACCGCCGCCAGGGCGGCGATCCAGGTCACGGTGTCTATGGGAAGTCCTGTCAGTTGCATGAGAGCGGGTGATGGGTATTAGGTCAGGTGATTGGTGTTGGGTGATGGGTAATTGGTGATGGGTATTGGGTATCAGGTGCTGGGCGCAAAATCCCGGTACTAAATTCCTATTTTAGGAATCCGCCGGCGCGGAAGATCTTGAGTACGAGATCCTCAAAGGACTGCTGGAGGGCGGCCCGGAAGTACAGGATCTGACGCCTCGTACAATAGGTCTCGAGATCGTTGCTGAATTCCTCGAATACTCGGCGATATTCGCGCACCATGGCCGGGGTGACCGTCATTTTGCGGACTTCACCGGTCTCGCAGTCCACCAGCTCCACGTCGCCTTGCAAGGAGAACTCGAGTTCCCTCCGATCGTAGAGCTGTATGACCATGGGCTCGAAGCGGTGATATCGCAAGATGTCGAGCCCTTCCTCAAAGCCGCTGGGGTCGTAGTAGTCGGAGATTACCACCACCAGACCGGCACGCTTATTCTCGTTGACGAAGGTGCGAAAGGCGTCTTTCATGGTCGTCTGTTCGCCGGGCTCGCAGCGCTCCAGAAAGTTGAAGACCTTGAAGATCTGCGCCTTGCCCCGGGTGGGGGCCATGCGATCGGTGACGTGGGACGAAAATGGGACGATGCTCACCCGGTCCAGATTGCACAGTCCGATATAGGCCAGGGCGGCGGCGAGTTGCCTGGCGACCTGCCATTTATTCGGGTTGCCCAGGTGCATGGATCGGCTGTTGTCGACGAGAAAGTAGATGTGGAGATCTTCTTCTTCCTCGTAGAGCTTGAGGAAGAGCTTTTCCGTTCGTCGGTAGACGCGCCAGTCCAGGTTTCGAACGTCGTCGCCAGGGGTATATTGGCGGTGATCGGCGAAGTCGATGCCGCTCCCGACGAGCCGGGTCTTGCGCTTTGCCCGAAATTTTCCGGCGGCGATCTTCTGGGAGACGATATAGAGATATTCCAGCTTCTTGAGGAATTCCTCATCAAAGGTCTTGGATGTGCTGTCTTTGGAGGCTCTCAATGGTGCTTCCCGTGAGAGGAGGGACTCGAAGCCGACGGTGCGGTATCGACAGTAGGGCACAGGAGAAGATCCGTCACGGCGACTCGGGGATCTCGTCGATGATGGTCTGGATGATGGTGTCGGACTCGACGCCTTCCGCTTCGCCCTCGAAGTTGAGAATGACCCGGTGGCGCAGGGCGAAGACGGCGGTGTGGCGGATGTCGTCGCAGGAGACGTTGAAGCGGCCGTCCATCAAGGCGTGGACGCGAGCGGTGGTGAGGATGGCCTGAGCGCCGCGCGGTGAGGAGCCGAAGCGGGCGTAGCGCTTCGTGATCTCCGGAGCCGATTCGTGCTGGGGGTGGGTGGCCTGCAATAGGCGCAGGGCGTAGTCCTGGACGTGGCGGGCGACGGGGACGCGGCGCACCAGCTCGCGCATCTCGAGGATGCGGTCTCTGTCGACGGCCTGCTTGACCTCGGGGGAATCGGAGCGGGTGGTGCGGTCCATGATGTCGTGGAGGTCGCTAAGATCGGGGAATTGGACGTTGAGCTTAAACTGAAAGCGGTCGAGCTGGGCTTCCGGGATGGGATAGGTGCCCTCCATCTCCAGCGGGTTCTGGGTGGCGAGGACGAAAAAGGGCGGATCGAGCTTGTGGGTGGTATTGCCGATGGTGACGCTCTTTTCCTGCATGGCCTCCAGCATGGCGGACTGGGTCTTGGGGGTGGCCCGGTTGATCTCGTCGGCGAGGACGACGTGGGAGAAGATGGGGCCCTTTTCGAAGCGAAAATGCTTGGAGCCGTCGTCGTCTTCGACGATGACCGTGGCGCCCAGGATATCCGAGGGCATCAGGTCCGGCGTAAATTGGATGCGCGAGAAGTCGAGCCCCAGCGCCTCGGAAAGGGTGCGCACCAGCATGGTTTTTCCCAGGCCGGGCACGCCTTCGAGCAATACGTTTCCACCGGCGAGCATGACCATGATGACGCCGTCGATGACCTCTCGATGGCCGACGATCATGGCGCCGATTTGCTCGCGGATCTCGCCGCAATCATTCTGGAAGGCGCTTACTTCCTTTTCGGGCGTGGTGGTGGTGTCTTCGGCTGTTGCCATGGGGTACTCCGGGGAGATGGCCTGTCGGGTTATTGCTGGGGTCGAATGAGTTGAAAATATCGCTCGATGTAGTGTCGGTAGCCGTCGGGGACTTGTTCACGCTCCATGACCTCTTCGGCGATGGCCTCATAGTCGGCGAAGACGTCCTGGTATTCCGTGGTTGCGAAACCCTCCTCGCCGGCACTCTCGATGATCTCGGAGCGAGAGGGACCCTCACCGGACTCGGCGCCCTCGAGATGTTCTTCGCGGTATTCGAAGTCGAGCTCCTCGTCGTCGCCGGCCCACCCCTCATCGGTGGTGCCGTCTTCGGAAGCACCGCCGGAGCCTTCGCCGTTGGCGCTCTCTTCGGCTTCGGCCTGTCCGTCGTCGCCTCCTTGCTCTTCCGAGGGGCCTTCGGCCTCATCCTGGTCCTGATCGGAGGCGTCAGCCCCTTCGCCGCGGGCGCGGTCGAGGAAATCCTCCATTTGTTCGGCCCGTTCCTCATCGTCTTCGCCGCCTCGAGACATATTCTCGCGCATGTCTTCGAGTTGATCACGGGCGCGCTGACGCTGTTCCTGGCGCTGACGTTGCTCCTCCATCTCTTCGAGCTGTTCGGCAGCGTCGGAGAGCTGGCGTCCGGGTCGATCTCGGTAGTCCGGTTCGTCGCGGTCCTGTTGTTCCTGGCCTCGTTGGGCCTCGCCGTCGTCGATGCGGTCCTCATCGACGACGTCGCGACCGTCTTGCTCGTCGTCACCGTTCTCTCCGCCCTGCTGGGGATCTGCGTCGTCGGGTTGTTGTTCGTCCCCTCGGTGTCCGTCGTCCGGCCGGTCCTGAGCGTCGGAGGGGTCGTCGCGCAGTTCTTCGGCGGCCTCTTCGAGTTCACGCGATAATTGCTCGACCTGGCGTCGGGTATCGGAGTCGGCGAATTGATCGCGTTGATTGGCGGCGTCCTCCATGGCCTGTCGGGCGTCCTCCAAGAGCTGTTCCTGCCCCTCCAATCCCTCGCCGTCGAGCCCGTCGAATTGATCGGCCAGGCTCTCGAAGCGATCTCGATTGGAGTCGAAGAGGTCCTGCAGTCGGTCTTCGTGGCCGTCCAGGTGGTCGGCAAAGCGTTCCAGGACATCGGCGAGCCTGCTGGCCTCTTCGGGGGAGAGGTCGCCGTCGTCGAGGCGTTCGGCCAACTCCTCCAGGGCGTCGGCGGCCTCCTGAAAATCTCCGTCCTCCAGGGCGTCGAGAGCACGCTCCAACTCCTCGTGTTCTTCGAGGACGTCGGCGTGTTCGGCGGCCGTCTCGGCAGCGGCGTCGGCCAGGGCCCGCTCCAGGGCGGCGAGGCTGTCTCCTTCGGTGGTGTCGCCGAAGCGCTCTTCGAGAAGCTCATCGATGCGTTCGGCGAATTCGCGGTCCGAAATCTCGCGTGCCTCGACGGCGTCCAAGAGGCTCTCGATCTCTCGGGCCAACTCCTCGGCCTCGTCATCGGAAAGATCCTCGATATCGCGGCGGAACTGCTCGAGGCGACTGCGCTCCAGGGCCAGGGTAGCCGCGTCGAGGACCGGGGCGTGGCGTACCTGGAAGGGCTCGGGCAAGGTCTCCTCGTGCTCGGCCATGGGGAGAAAACCGATGGCGAGGACGGCTACGAGGACGATCGTCAACAGCAATGTGTCAGGGGGACGGCGCCAGGGGGCAGCCTGGTGGAGTTCGACGGAGTCTACGTGGCGGATGGCGTCGTTGAGCTGGGCACGTACGAAGGCGGTGTCGGTGGCGCTCAGGTCCTGGCGTGAGGCGAGAGAAACAGCCGTGGAGATGCGATCGTGGAGTCCGTGGGCGCGATCGATCTGGCGAGCGGCGTCCACGGTGTCAATGGGTTGCATCGCCCGGTAGGCCGCACCGGCAATCGTCAGCGCCAGGGCGGCTACCAGCCATACCCACCAATAGGCCGGGTCGGCCCACTCGGTGCGGATGGCAGCGATGGCCACACCGATCACCATCAGCCCCAGGCAGGCCCCCTCCACCACTCCGGACAGGGTGTGTTGAGCCCGCAGCCGACGCTCAAAACGAGCCACCAGCCCCTCGATGGGCTCCGGTTGGGGAAGGCTGTTGTCCGGTCTCTTATCCATTGGTCACTTATTATTCTAACTGACAGGAAAAGGCGATTCGCTCTTTTGAAAGTGGGAAACTGCGGCCGGCTATTCCGCCTTAGCTATCATGGTGCAGCGTCATTCCAGGGTCATTCGAAGAGGGGAATGCCCGCAGGTTCTTCGGCGACATCGACGCTGTCGTCGGGATCGATGTCATCGGGATCGATGGTCTCATCGGCAGGTAACTCGGCGCGAAGCAGTGGGTCACCCTGTTCGGGGGTGTAGAAGGTGACCTCTTCTTCGAGGGCTCTCTCCATTTCGGACTCCGAGATGCGATCTCGAGCCTTCATGGCACGAATATAACGTCTCATCCTATTTTGCCACACGGGACTAATCTCGCCGCGGTCGTAGTGGCTGTGATAGCGCTTGGGGCTGGGAACGATGCTCACCAGCCAGGCCGACTCCCCGATGGTGAGCTCATCGGGGCGTTTTCCGAAGTAGTGTATCGACGCCTCGTGAATTCCGTAAATGCCGGGGCCGAATTCGATGATGTTGAGATATAGCTCCATCATGCGTTCTTTGGGAATATCGGCGACGCTCTCCATAAGCCAGACCAGGGCCACCTCCTGGAGCTTTCGCGACATGACCCGGCTGCGGTCCAGAAAGAGATTTCGGGCAAGCTGCATGCTGATGGTGCTGGCGCCGCGGACGAAACGTCCGGCCTCCAGGTTCGTCTCCACGGACTGGCGAATGGCCAGATAGTTGAAGCCCGAATGGGTGAAGAAGCCGGTGTCCTCGGTGGTCATGATGGCCCGAACCAGATAGGGCGAGATATGATGTAGGGGCACATAGACATAGGGACCGTAGCGATCTGGATCGATGGGGATCGGATCGCTGCCCTGGGGAATGAAGCGATAATTGAAGGGGTCCTCGGGGCTGCTTTCGTAGACGAATTCCGGTTCGTTGGAAGCTTCGTCGCTGCTCGTATCCCATCCCCACAAAGGGTTGGCGCTGGAGGGGGATTGTGTGCTGGGCTGAGGCCAGGGTACGTCGGCGATATTTCGCCGCGCTACCGCGGTGTGCCAGAACTGGGGGGAGTTCAGGATCTGAGGATCCATCCCCTGGTCATAGGGGACGGGCGGCCAGTTGCGCCGACGCCAGATTCTATCGATGGTCTCCAGCTCGAAGGTCGTGTTGTCGAGAAACCACTCCACCGGCGTGGGACGTGCCTCGGGGATAGTGATGGTGCGTTCATAGGAAAATTTCCGCTCCCGATAACGGAAGCGACCGGTCCACTCCTCCTCGATGGTGTGCTCAAAGGAGTCGTAGAGCTTAAAGACATCGATCTCGGAGGGGATATCCACAACATCGAAGTTGGGGGAGAGATCGACCTCGGCGTTCCAGCGCATCTGGCTCGCCTCGTACAGGGGGATCTCCAGGGAGAAGAGCCAGCGAAGAGTTCCCGCAAAGGTGATTCCGTCAAAGGGACCAAGCAAAGCGGTGGGAATGGAGTCGACGATGGTCTGCAGTTCGGTGGAGGGGAGATCGACGTCGATATCAATGCGGGTAGGACGGTGCGAATCCTCGAGACCATAGAGGGCAAATCCCATGGTGCCCTCCAATTCTCCCAGGCGAGCTGTGGCCTCTTCGACGACGAACCCGCCGTACTCCGGTGGCTTGACGGAGTCTTCGTCGCCGTCGTGCGTCTCATCGTCGGAGAGGTCGATCAGTTCCGGGGCCGGGATCTCCATATCGGGATTGTAGAAGCCCCTCAATTCCAGGCTGCCGTCGTCGACCTCTATGGGATCGGCTGCGATTCCACCGTGGAAGAGTCGCACCGTTTGTCCTGAGACGACCCCGTCGAAGCGGGTGGTGCCGTCGGCGTCGGAAGCGTTGCGAATGTCGAGTTTGGCTGAGATCAGACCGCCCTGCAGGTGTGCCGACACACGGGGGCCGGCGATCTGAGAGAGGTGGGCCAATTCGAAGTCCTCGATCTCTACCCGGGCGTTCCAGTCTCCGCTGCGATAGGGGATGGTAAATTTGATATCCGCCGTTGCCAAATCGTCGCCGGCGCGGGTTCGAAATTGGAAGTCCCCGTCCACCTTGCCCTGCAAGGGGCTGTGACGCAGCTCGAGGATATCACCGGTGACTTCGAGTTGAGGGGCGGGATTGACGAGGTCGTCGTGGGGACGTGCGTCGTCGACGGTCAGGCGCAGGTCGGTGATGGTAGTGGTCCTGGGAAGGACTTCGCTGAGCCACTTTTCTACGGGGAGATTGGCTATGGCGTCGACGGTCTGAAAGAAGAGCCCCGGTGCCGGCTGTGGAATCTCTACTTCTGCGTCGTCGTCGATATCGTCGTCGACGGTGGCCATGGCCTCAGCGATCTCATCGGCTCGGTGGGCCACGGCGAGCGCGGTGGGCTGGCGTAATATGGTGTGCAATTCCTGCAGGTTGGAGGCACCGGCCTCATTGTATTCGATATACAGACGCGGAGACTCCACCATCAGATCGGTGATGGACATCTGCGATGGCGACAGCGCCCAGCGATTGACGTCGATGCGCACCCGCTCGGCGGCGGCCAGTTGATAGGGGGTCTGTCGAAGATGGGTGTCCAGGCTCGGAGCGTGAATTTCAAGGGCGGAGGGTTCCGGGATTGCGATGGCCGACAACCCCAACTCCACGTAGGGAAGGCCGGGGAGATTGGTGAGGCGAATTTCGGGATCGACGTCGATGGCGATGGTGGAACGGGCGGCCGGGCGGCGTGCCGTTCCCTCGATCGAGATGCGCTCCGGGAGCCGGAAAGCCTCGTTTTCGGGGCCCTTGATGTGGAGTTTGGTTGCGAAGGCGGCGGCGTCGCGATCGCCTTCGAGAACGAAGCGGTCCATGGTGACCCGGTCCACAGGCCAGGGATCGGCACCGGAATCATGGGTGAAGTGGGCCGTCAGATCTTCGACGACCAGATCGGGATAGGCGTCTGCGAAGTGGACGAGGACGCGCTCGACAGCGTCGTCGAGGACATCCTCCAGGGAGTCGTAGAAGGCGTCGTGGGCTGCATCTTCGACATCGTCGGCAGCGCCATCATCGGCGATCAGGTCTTCCAGGTTGGTGGTGCCATCGGCCCGGCGGTGCACGAAGATTTCCACGCCGCGCATGTCCACGGCGGTCACCGCCACGTGTCCGCGGGCCGCGCGCCAGAGGTCGGCGCTGGCGTCGATCTCGTCGATGATGGCAATTGGATCCTCGTCGCCGGGCGCAGAGATGACGAGTCGGCGAATCTCCACTCCCTCCAATCCGCTGGTTCGAATCGACTCTGCCTCAATGTCCAGACCCGTGCGCTGCTGGAGGTTTTCCAGTTGCCGCAGCAGCAGATATTCGGTCAGTTGCGGAGCAAGCAACCAGATCGAGGCGACCAGAACGATCGGCAGTAACGCGACGAAGGCTCCCCTCTTGAGGAGCCGGGCGCGCCGGTCCGAACCTCCGTATTCCGAAGGCGTATCCATCGGCAGGTGATCCGTGGCAAAAGAAGTACGCGAGATGTTGGAAATCTCGTCACTCTACATCATCTATCAACTACCTGATGGGCGTGGAGAAATCAAAGCCGGCGAAGCTGTCCGCCCTTCATCACCGCTTTGATCTGGCGCAGATTGGCCACATCCTCCCCGGGATCGGCATCGAAAATCAATCGAGGGCGCGCTTGACTTATAGGGGCGGGAAAGCAATCTTTTGGCCGAACCTTCCGGACCGAACTTCGAGACGGCGCCGGACCCGCATTTTGCTTTCATCTCCATCGGTGAGGCACCCATGAGCAGCATCAAAGACGACCTTTTGGACGGAGCCATGAAGGCCCTTCAGAGCCCGACGGCTCAAAAGATCATGAATAACGAGAAGGTCCAAAAGGGGGTGGCCAAGGCCTTTCGCGCCTCCTATGAATTGAAGTCCGAGATCGAAGAGAAGAAGGAGGATTTCGCCAGGCGATTCAATCTGGCGACGCAGGACGATCTTCGGACCATGAAACGGGAGCTTGATCGCCTCCACCGCCAGGTGGACCATCTCAAGCGCCAGCAGCGTGAAAATGAGGAATGAAAAAGGGGCAAGGAGTGCTCGCAAGTGAGTGCGCCATTGTGACCTGACCTCTTCTGAGAATCGACGAGAGAAGTGCCGTGGAACGGCCTGTCATATTGGTCACCAACGATGATGGTATCGACGCGGCTGGGATTCAAGCGCTTCGCGAGGCCATGGAACCTCTTGGTGAGGTGTGGGTGGTGGCGCCGAAGGACGAGCAGAGCGCGGTGAGCAACGCCATCAGCTTGCGCGATCCGCTGCGGGTTCGCTCGCGGGGGACACGACAATTGGCGGTGAGCGGTACGCCGACGGATTGCGTGTACGTGGCTCTCAACCACGTATTGGAGCGCCCACCGGCACTCTGTGTCTCGGGGATCAACCACGGAGCCAATCTGGGGGACGACGTCATCTACAGCGGCACCGTCGCCGCCGCGATCGAGGCCACCATGTGCGACGTCCCGGCGATTGCCTTTAGCCTGGCCGGCCTCAGATCGCGCAATTTCGATGCGGCCATGGACCACGCCGCCGAGCTCGCCTCGGTGATCATGGATCGCTGCATCCCACGGGCAACCTTCTTCAACGTCAACTTTCCGCCCGATGTGGCGGCGAATACCGGGCGCAGACTGACGAAGTTGGGGCGCAGAAATTACGGACGGGTCGTCGTGGAGAAAGAGGATCCGCGACGGCGCCCCTATTTTTGGCTCGGCGGAGCGGAGCTTGGATTCGACGATATCCCCGGCAGCGACTGCAACGCCGTGGCCGACGGGTTGATCAGTATTACGCCGGTGGACCTCGATTTGACGCACTACAATTTTATGCGCGAGATGAAGGGATGGTCGCTATTTTCGGAGCCATCGCCGACGCAGGAGATACAGAAGAAAGAGCGAAGAGTGGATGAAGGGTCGTAGACGAGGAGCAGTGATGGACAGATTGGACGCACGAATTCGCGAGATCGTTCGAGATATTCCGGATTTCCCAAAAGAGGGGGTGGTCTTCAAGGATATC
>SLPW01000293.1 GCA_007131755.1 Myxococcales bacterium
GAGTTCGGCTAAGATTGCGTCGAGTTCAGTGTCGCTCAAGCCTGTGGCGCCGGGATGGAGGAAGCGCCCGTGCCCCATGGGCATGCCAAAGGGCTTTCGAAGCAGGGTGGAGTAGATGGTGTGCTTTGAATAACTATATTTGGACAGGTCGCGGGAGATTTCGCGAACCGAAACGGGTTCGCTATAGGCTCGAAGTGCCTCTTCGAGGCGGTCGATCATGGTGACACCGGAATCTTCGTAGGTGTCTGCGTAGGCAACAAGCAAGGTGTTGCGCAACGACAGCACTTCGGGGTGACGATGGAGCGCCGACTTGAGGAGGTGTGGGCTCAGGCCCGGTGGTGCCACGCGATCGTATTGCATTTCCTCGAGGATGGTCTCGACGCTGACCTGGTCCGTGCGGCCGCACATATAGTCTACGGCCCATTCGATGGCAGCTTCGAAGTCCTGGTTGGAAAGGGGCAAGTTGTCGCCGTGTATGTAGATTCCGTGACCGTAGTTGTAGATGGCGTCCGAATTTTCAAGATGAGACCTCAGGTTCCTTTTGTTCTGCTCCGGTAAATCGACCACGGGATCGCTGCGCAACTCCTCGTAGGCATCAGCGATTTCTTCGGTTTTCGCCGGTCGGCCGATGTCGGCGACGATGCCGGCGACGATATCTCGCAAGTTCATCCAGGGCAGAGTGAAGCTATGAGCGCGGACCTCGATATCGAAGGCCGCCTCCAGGAGTCCTCGGACAGCACGCTCATCGTCGTAGAGTCCGATATCTCGGGCGCATTTGGCAGCTTCGTCGAGTTTGACGCGTACCATTTCCAGTTCTTGAAGTACCTCCCGAAATTCGTGCAGGACCTCGTCGCGACTGGAGGCCGACAGGGTGGTCACGATGTCGTCTCGCCAACGGTGGGCCTCTTCGAGTCCGGCGAATTGTAGCGCCAACACCAGGTGACCCGGCGTGGCGGCGTCGCATAGTGGCTCGAGGCCGGCGAAGTGAACGAGAGGTCTGTACGCCTCGAATATGCCGATGACCGGCTCGATGATGTCGCGGGCCGGGCCTCCGAGGCGCTCGATGGACTCCACGAGGGCCTCGGCCTCGAGTTGGCGGACTCGCTCTCGCGTCAAATCCAGCTCCTCACCCAACTCCTCAAGGGTCAACTGCTCGATGAAACGACCCGTCAGAATACGCTGTTTTCGCCGGGTGCAAATGGCGAACGCTGCATCGATGAGTTCGGAGACCGACCCCGGCCGGCCGCCCGAACCGTAGCGAAAGACACCGTAGCCCTTGTCAACGATGGTGGCGAAGACTTTTTCAAGTTTGCCGATCGAGGTGGGGCCGACCCCGGAGAGTCTCGTCAGTTGTGAGCAGTCGTATTGGTTGGCGAGTTCGGCTACCGTATCTATCTCATCTTGCTCCAACGCAGTTTTGATGCGAGTCGGAAGCCAGGGAGCCAACTCATCGACTGGAGTGTCGGGCGGGCATCCGGCGTCGGCTAGCTCGCTGACTGTGGAGCTGGAGTCGCCGGCACCGGTGGCCGATCGGATCTGCTCGGGATCGAGGCCACGGCTCTCAAGGTAGTCCAAAGCCTCGTCGTAGAGGTCGCAGAAGATGTCGACCTTCTTCTTCCCGACGCCGCGCATGTCGGGCAGCGCCGCGCGGTCCACGGAGAGCACGTCGCCCACGGTGTGGAGATCCAACCTTTCGATGAGACCGCCGATCATCCCGTCCGGATTTAGCACGGAGATGGGATATTCGCTCGGGGGTCTTCCTTCGGCGTCCTCTTCTCCCGATGGGCAGCGGGCTACATATTTCTGTGCCTCGTCGTGGAGTTCACGGATCTGGTGTGCAGTCTTGGGACCGATGCCGGAAAGTTTAGGGAGACCGGTGACGTCGAGGTCGATGAGATCGCCGATAGTGTCGATTTCCATTCGGCGTAGTTTCTTTTCAATCCGGCTTGTGGGTTCGAGGAGTTCGATGGGGTGCTTTGCAGCGGCAGGGCTTTCGGCGCCCCTGTCGACCTCGCCTAGTTCGGCTGCTTCGCCGTCAGTGGGCAGGGCGGATTGCGGGCAAGGCTGCCCGCGCTCCCGAGAGGGAGATGCGTCGGCACCCCAGTCTGCGGTATCCGGTTGGACGGCGGCACGTAGGAGGCTGGCCAACGCCTGAGAGCGCCTTCGGGCCGTTGACCTGGCCAGAGATGTTTGCGGTTCGACGATGCGAAACGCCGCGTCTTCAAGGTCGTCCGGGTCTTCCGCTTCGTCGATGATTTGGGGGCAAATGTCGTGTTGGAAGAGAGCCTCGCGATACAGGATGGGCCTCTCGTCGCCATTGTCGGCAAACGCTCGGCCCGCAGCGGTCAAACTCCACTTGCCGCGTGCAATCGACTCCAGAAAGCCCAGGTCTTTGGCGAGTTGGCGATAGTAGTTGACGGTACGCGTGGAGACGTCGAGTTCTTCGGCGAGGGCCTCGGCGTCGTCGTTTCCGGCGGAGACGGCTTCGATGAGGGCGATGAGGCGTTCCACTGAATTCGCCTGTGGCAAGAAGGGTTCGGGAGACGATGGCGTCCCCGCCATCGGCCGTCGCTTTTCCTTTGCTTCTACGATGGGTTCTTCACCGTCGCTTTCTTGCTCGCCGCCGAACCGTCGTTCGAACTCGGTCCAGACGGTGCGGTAGTCCTGTTCGCGGTTGCAGCGGGTGAAGGGGGCGGTGTAGGTGATGCGTTTTTGGTGGGGGCCGTCGGGGAGGGTGTCGTCTTGGAAGACCTGTTCGATGGTGCCGGATTGCATGTGTTTGACGTCTTCCCAGGCGAGGCCGTCGGTGGTGGTGGCGCCCTTGTTGGAGGGGACGCGGGGGAGGCCGACGCCGATGAGGCCGCGGGAGTTGGTGTAGACGATGCGGCCGTTCTGGTCGTACCAGGTGTCGGCTTCGTACTGGCGCATCACCGGGAACTGGACTCGGTAGATGGTGAGCAGCTCTTCCAGGGTGAGGCCCAGGGCCTGAGCGACGAGGACATCGATCTCCACCAGCGCCTGGCGGCGGGCGTAGTCGCTGCGCAGGGCGTTATGGCGCTGCCACTCGGGGGTGAGGTTCGCGAAGAAGTCCTGAGGCAACGCGGCGATGGGTTCGCGGGTGGCCCAGTGTTGTTGGCAGAAGTCACCTTCCCAGCATTCTCGCCAGAGACCAGCATAGTGATTGGTCAGCGAAACCAACGACAGGGCGCGAACCATAGCCGCATATCGCTGACTACCATTTAAATCGATTACTGGGAATTTGGCGATAACGCTCTTGTTCGCGTGCCCTGCTCCCGTGCTTTTCACCTGAAAATCGACA
>SLPW01000382.1 GCA_007131755.1 Myxococcales bacterium
AACCCCGGGGTCGACGTCGCCGCTTCGCGTGCCCATGACCAGCCCCTCCAGCGGGGTCAGGCCCATGCTGGTTTCGATGGAGCGCCCGTATTCGACGGCGCAGACGCTGGCGCCATTACCCAGATGACAGGTGATCAGGCGCAATTCACGCACATCGGTGCCCAGAAAGTCGGCGGCTCGGTGGGCGACGAATTCGTGGCTGATGCCGTGAAACCCATGGCGGCGAAGGTCGTATTTTTCGACGAGTCGGCGGGGAAGGGCGTATTCCCGGGCCCGCGTGGGAAGGGTGGAGTGAAAGGCGGTGTCGAATACCGCCACGTGGGGTACGTCGCCGACGACGCGGCGCGCGGCCCGAATCCCGGCGAGGTTGATGGGGTTGTGCAGGGGCGCAAAATCGGAGAGCTCGCCGATGACTTCTTCGACCCGGTCGTCGATGCGTACGGGGTGGCGGAATTCGTCGCCTCCGTGGACGACGCGATGGCCGACGCCGTCGACCTGCTCACCGCCGGGGAGCTTTTCGACGAGCCGCGGCAGCGCAATCTCCAGCGCGCGTTGATGGTCGACACCGGCCTCTTCAAAGGTCTCGGTGTCGCCGTTTAAGCGCATCACCGGCTCGTCGCTTCCCAGGCGCTCCACGCTCAGATCGACGAGATGTTCGCCACTGGCGTGGTCCACTACCTCGGCTTTGATGGACGAACTTCCGCAGTTGATCACCAGTATATTCATGGGTTGGTCGCCTTTTGCTGCTTATGAGAATGCCCGAGCATCGAGGTCGATGAGGACAGGGGTCGCGGGGGGCGATAATAGTCGATTGCTCGATCCCTTCAACTCCCCCGGCGATACCCGCTGTGACTTCGCAGCCTGCCGTTGGGTCAATAGCCGTGACTCATGCGGGGTTCCATCCGTAGAAGTCGAGCCGACGTATGTTGGGAGGTATACAAATAGTTATAACCCCAAGACGCGCTGCTGACCTTGGCAACTAGAAAGTTTGGGCGACCCGATGGTTCTCGACGCCATTCGAACCGAATCCTTTGCTAGATTTACAGGAAAAGACAGTCATGATGAACTCCAAGATAGCGTTGAAATCGCACGCTAAGTGGCTCGCCATCGGGTCGCTGATATTTGCGATGGCCTGTGGCTCAGATGAAGCGCCTTCGGGGACCGAAGTAGATGATGATTCGAAGTTACGGCTCGTCGACGCCGACAGTTTGGATTGGACCATGGAGGTCGGCGATTCGGATCGAGATCAGTTCGGAATCGCCAACGACGGTGAAGGACAGCTTGAATTCGACATCCACACCGACGCCGAATGGCTGACCATCGACCCTGTCGACGGGGAAGTCGCCGGCGACGCCGATGTGACGATCGACGTGGAGGCGACCTGTGGCGACGAGACCGGTGACTTCGACGGCGTCATTGTCATTGAAAGCAACGATCCCGACGCCGAAGTCGTCGAGATCGACGCACGTCTTAGTTGCGAGCTCCTGGCCCCGGGCACGTTGAGTGTTTTCGTCGAGGGACTAGACGGCGAAGAATTCGGTGCCGACATCACCATTGACGTTCCCGACGACTTCTCGGAGCGAATCGAAGAGACCACCTCCTTCGATGACGCCCCGGTCGGCACCTACGAGATCAGCGCTGAATCCGTAGGTGACGATGCAGTTTGCGAGCCGGAGCCCACCGAAAAGAGCGTCGAACTTGCACGAGAGGGCACCGTCGAGGCGACCTTCGACTATCAGGTCGTCACCGGTGGCATCGATGTCGAGGTCACGGGACTTCCCGACGAGTTGGAACACGCTATCGAGGTGGTCGGTCCTGATGGTGAACGCCGAGCTGTCCCCCAGGACGGCCTCGTCGAAGACCTGGAGCCGGGACGTTACAACATCTTCCCGTCCCAGGTCTTCGATGGGACCACGGCCTATGAAGCATCGGAGGCCGATGTCGACGTCGTAAGCGGTGATATAGAACAGGTTGAAATCGAGTATTTCTACGACGCAGGCTCTATCGCAGTCGACGTTCGCGGCCTGCCCGAGACGTCGAAGGCGGAACCAGGACGTGGGAGGCCGGCGACGCCTCGATTTCTCTTGAGAGCGACGACGACGAGACCGTTGAAATCTCCTACGAACTCGTCTCCGGCGACCTCTTCGTGTCCACCTCCGGGTTGCCGCCGCAATACGACTTCGTCTACGAGATCACCTACCCCGACGGAAGCACCGACGACTTCACGGAAGACGCCGTCCATCAGCAGATCGACGCCGGCGTCTTCCATATCTGCGGGGTTCGACCAGATGGGAGCGCCGAGTGCTGGGGGCGGGGGAAGGACTTTGAATTCGACATCCCCGATGGTCCGTTTGTGGAAGTACGTGCCGGTGCCACTCGAAGTTGCGGGATTCGGGAGTCCGGGGAGGTTCTTTGTTGGTGATTCTTCCAGGGAACGCCGGTTGCGCCATGAGGAGCGTCGAAGGGCGATGGGTCATATGGAGCGCTCAGCGATAGCTTTAGCACAAGATGTTGAAAGATTCCGATTCGAGTTCGATGATCACGGGGGGCCAGGGCAGGATTTTGACCACCGACGGAAACCGATCCTACCCTGGTCGCTGCGTGATGCTGTACTACTAGAAAAAACGCGCGCCGAAGGTAAATCCAGGCCAGATGGCGAGTTCTACGTCGTCGTCGCCCACCGGATATTGCCAGGTTTGAAAGTAAGCGTAGTCATCGGCGTCGGCGGGCCGGGGAGCGACCATGAAGGTCGCCGTGGGGCCACCGAAGACGGACAATGTGTCGGCCAGAGCGAGGGAGAACATCGGGCGCAGCTTGAAGAGGTTGATCTGATCTTTCCAGGTCCAGCTTCGAGTGCCTCCGAGGATCGACGTCGCCGTGGCGTCGAGGGAAAATTGAGCGCTGTCGCCCAGACTTGTGCGCCAGCCCAGTCCCATTCCGTAGGCCAGGGGCATCTCCGGTTCCGCGGTGTAGCGCGTACCGACGTGATAGACGTTATATACTCTGTCGCCGCCGTGGCGGATGCCTACCATGGCTAAGCGTTCATCGGAGCCGAACATCTCCGCTTCCAGGACTCCGTCCCAGTAGATATTGAAAAGTCCGATCCCCACATCTGCCGAGGGAGCGGCGTTGAAGACACCGATCTGAGTTCCCTGGACGTGGCCTCGAGCCACGTTGAACGGTGCCACCTGGAGCCCGGTGACGTCTCCGGAGGCCACATTCAACACCCCGCCGACCTGAGCTCCCCGAAGGTCGTCGCCGCTGTAATTGAGGACCCCGGCGGTCTGCACACCGGTGGTTGCGGCGCCACTT
>SLPW01000551.1 GCA_007131755.1 Myxococcales bacterium
CCTTGCTCGCAGTCTTGGAGTGGGGAAAGGCGGGCCGGGGCGAGGGCCGGGGCCTCAACGTTGCCCACAACTTGGAATGCTCGATCCCTCGCCCTGGCCCTGTCCCCGGCCCGGGCCCGAAGTAATCCCTGCCCATGTCCTTGCCCTTGCTCGCAGTCTTGGAGTGGGGAAAGGCGGGCCGGGGCGAGGGCCGGGGCCCGGGCCCGGGAACAACAACCGACGGAAACCGATCACACCCCACTGTGGCCTTGTGCTATGATGCCAAGGCCGTTTCGTTTACCTTCGGCGAATAGGTTTCCAAAAAGGGCCACGCTTTGTCGGTGTATTCGCGAAAGGAGTCCACCAGGTGATTGAAGGTCCGTCGGGCGCGTCGCCAGGAGGCGCCGGGGATGGGATCGCCGTCTTGTAGGGCGTCGACGGCGGTCATATACTTGCAGTGAGCGGCGATGATCGGCTTCACAGAATCATCCATTGCCTCGAAACATATTCCGCAATTTTCCACGAGCTCCATCGTCCAAAACTCGGGGCCGTCGCCGCTGCAGAGGTAGTCGACGAGACGGCGTCGCAACACACGGGTGTAGGCGCTGAGCATGGTCCGCTCTTCGCGCCCAAGGACCGTATTGGCTTCGAGCTCCTCCATTACGTCGATCATCAAGGCCATGGAGTGCTCGATGATCAGATCCTCTACATCCAGGTTACGAGGGGGCTTATTCATTGGAAACTCCTATATCATTGCGGTTGTATCCCAGATACGAATTGGGACGACTCATGGATTGACAGCGCGCAATATTTGCGTTTTCCGGGGCAAATATGAAGATTCTTCGCCGGTCCCGGCGGCCATATTCCGGGCCAGGGGAAGCTGAGGTCGAGGCTCAACGCCTGATATCGACGAATGCTCATAATTGCGGGACGTACTGTCGCCAAACACAACATGCAAGACCGGGGCCAGAGTTGTGAGCCGAGGTGCAAATGGTTCCGTGGTTCCAGCGAAGCCGCGACGATTGAACCAGGAGAGCAGATGACCCAAAGACTTCATTATTGGCAGCGAGGCGACGAGGGGGCCCCGGCGGTGGTCCTCCTTCACGGATTTATGGGCAGGGGCGCCGATTTCGAGACCTTGATCGCTCCCTGTATCGAGGAGCGCCATTTTATCGTCGTCGATCTTCCGGGGCACGGAAGAAGCGTGGACTGCCTTTCCGGAAATCAGCCTGCTAATCTGGGATGGATGGCAGCTCAGGTGGCCGGACTATTAGAGAGGTTGCCACAACAGAAATTAGAGCTTTTCGGCTACTCCATGGGAGGGCGTATCGCTCTTTATGTGGCCCTTGAGTTTGGCCACAAGATTCGAAGCCTGACCCTGGAGTCTGCGTCCCCGGGGCTGGGCGATAAAGAAGGGCGCCGTCAGCGCCGGGCTGCCGACGCCCGGCGCGCCGAGCGGCTTCGCGAGCAATCGCTGGCCGACTTTGTGGACGATTGGTACGACCTGGGGCTCTTCGGCACCCTCAAGGAGCATCCAGAATTCGAAGCGATGAGAAGGCGACGCCTTCAAAATGACGGACGGGCCATCGCTCGCGTCATCGAGGAGATGAGCCCCGGGGCCCAACCGGACCTGTGGCCTGAGTTGGGTCGGCTGACGATCCCCACCCGATGGATCGCCGGGGCCGAAGATGCGAAATACGTCGATATCTGCACCCGGGCCGCCCGATTGAGTGGTGGCGAGGCTCAGATCGTGGACCACGCCGCACATACGGTCCATCTGGAAGCGCCGGAGGCGATTCGACGACGATGGTTTTCCGGCAGCTAATCGAGGGTTTTATTCGATGACGTCCCCTTTGCGAGCGTCGCCGGTCTTATTTTATCGCCACCTCCAGCGTCGCTTCATCGGATAACTCCAATTCGTCGATATGACCGTTTCTGGCGTCATCAGTGATCACATGAGCGTGAATGGAGGTGGTGTGATCGACGACGACGCCCGTGTGGTCCGTGGTAAATAGTCCCACGATGCGCACCGGCTCGCCATCGGTATGGAATTGGTGGGCGTATTCTTTTCGCTCCTCGCAGTTCCGAGCGCCCTCGTCGGGGATGCGCTCCCCGTCGACGACGTGCCACTCAACGGTGGCTGCCGGGTCGGTGATGCGAAAGGATAGGGCGCCGTCAATTTCGGACTCCTTACGCCAGTCGCCGAGCTGCTCCTGAAGGCTTTCCAGATCGCCGGGTTCGAAATCGTCGATGGGCAGCCAGTCGTGGGTCCTGGCGCCGAAGAAGATGGTGGCCTCCAACTCGTCGCCCACTTCGTCGATAGTCACTGCTTCAAAGGTCGGTTCATCTGCGGCATGGCCCAGATATACCGTGTCGTCCCAGACCGTGATCTCACCGCGCAACTCTCCTAGAGCGCCCACGGCATGTGCTCCGCCGTTCAGGGATTTGAGGGCCTCGGAGAGCCCAACGGTCGCGGCCGTGTCGTTGTCAAGATTGATACTTCTCAATTGGCCATGGGTGACCAGGGGCGGAGGAATGGGGGAGTGGTCCATCTCGACCTCTTCGACGGGCTCTTGTTGCGACGGGATCTTCGCTTCGTCGTCTTGCTCGTCCGTCACAGCATCGTCGTCACAGCCAAAGTTCGTCACGACAAGGAGAAGGGCGATGGCGATATGGAATAGAGGCTTCATTTTTCGCTCCTGTCACCGGTATCAGTTGCGACGGTGTTCTTTTCGTCGTCCTCGGAGTCCCCTCCGCCCAACAGATCGCGGCCGATTTTAGCCCCCAGAAGGACCAGCCCGAAGCTGTGCATAAAGAAGTCGAAGATGTAGATCGGCTCCGTCAACTCGCCGGCCACCAGCATCCGGGAGGTCTCGAAGAGATGGGGCTCCGGAAAAAACGGGGCGGCGGCCAGCAACAAAGCCAGGGGCACGAGGATCGGATAGGAGAGCCGGTCGAGCCAGGCTCCGAGCTTTCTGGTCAGCCATTTGGCAGCTTTACGCATAGTGTCTTCTCGAGGGTCGAAGGCGATGGCGTCCCCGCCATCGCCTCCCATAAATTACGGCGCCGCCGCCCCAAAGGCGTCGACCAGAGCGTTGGCGGTGATGATCTCGGAGAGCGGTTGGGGCTCATTGGGCCTGTCCGGCGAATACACCAGATAATAGGGAATGGCAGCCCGGTTGTACTGCGCGAGCTTTTCGCGGATCTCCTCGTTGGGCTCCGTCCAATCCGCCTTGAACATGGCCACGTCATACTCGGCGACCGCCTCGCGAACTCGTCGGGTCTCGATGGCGTTTTCCTCGTTGACCTGACAGGTAAGACACCAATCGGCGGTGAAATTGACGAAGGCTGGCCTTCCCTCGGCCAGGGCCTCTTCGACGGCCTCGTCGGACCAGGGTTGCCAGTCGATGCCGTCGGCGCGGACCATCTGTCGCGATTGTGTGTCGGCCTCGATGGGAAATGCCAGGTAGGCCCCGGCGCCCAGAAGGACGAGGGCGACGCCGACGGTGGCCATCTTCTTCTTCGTCCACGGCGAAAATTGAACCAATCCGTACAGCCAGGCCGATAGGGCCAGGATGCCACAGAACATCAGCATCAGCCCCATGGCGTCGACGCCGGCCTGCCGACCCAAGAGCCAGATGATCCACATCGCCGTTCCCAGAAGCGCGAATCCCAAGAAGATCTTCAGTTTCGCCATCCAGTCGCCGGGGCGGGGAAGGATTTTCGCCCACCCGGGGACCAGGGTCAAAACCACCATGGGGGCGGCGAGCCCCAGGCCGAGCATGGCGAAGACGGCGATGATGGTGGGGGCGCTGCTGGTAAGCGCAAAGCCCACGGCCGTTCCCAGAAAGGGGGCCGAGCACGGCGTGGCCAAAACCACGGCCAACACGCCCTCCCAGGCGCTTCGGCGAAGGCCCGATGCCTCCTCGGCCTTCTCATGGAGGCTCTGGGAGCCGACGGTGACCTCGAAGACGCCGAAGAGGTTGAGCGCAAAGAGCACCAAGATGACCAGAAGAGCGGCCAAGAAGTGGGGTTGTTGAAATTGAAAGCCCCAGCCCACGTGGGTGCCCGCCATGCGCAGGCCGATGACCACTGCCGCCAGCACCATCATGCTACCCACGATGCCGGCGATATAGGCCACCCCGTGGCTGACCACGCTTCGCCGATCCTCATGGGCAAGGCGCGTAATCGCCGTGACTTTGAGGGCCAGCACCGGGAAGACGCAGGGCATGAGGTTCAAGATCATGCCACCGACGAAGGCCATCAATAAAATCAGCAGGATATTCGGAGAGCCGGGAAGCGAAGATCCCTCATCGGCGCTTACCCACTCCACCGCGTCGAGCCAGGCCGGAAAACCGGCACCGTGGAGCAATTCGCCATCGCCTGCGCTCTCAAATTCGTCGCGAAGATGTACCGACAGCGATGAGCCGTCGGCGAGGGCGAATTCCACGACCCCTGACAACACTCCGTCGGTGGGTTCGAAGTCGTAGCGAAGCCGGGCCTCTAGCTCCAATACGACGCCATCGGCGACCTCCGGGTGTGCGGCGGCGCCCAGGGTGTGCACATCGACATCGGAGTGAGCGTCGGCGTAGAAGGCATGCTCGAATTTGTCGTAACTCAGCTCCGGGCGGCGGCATTGATCGCCCGGCTCCTGACACTCGATGATCTCCACCAGGATTCGAAAATCCCCCTCCTGATCTTCAGAGCCTGGCGCGTAGTGAAAAGAGGTCTCCAGATCCACGTCGGCCGCCCGTTGGGGAACGCGCCCCAGCGCGTCGGCGAATAACTCGAGGACGGCGTCGTCGGCAGGGGTGGTATAATTTCCCACGGCAATGGTGCGCGAAAGCTCGGAGTGTCCCTCCACGCAGGCATCGCTGCACGCCAGGTAGTCGACGAATGCCTCGACTTCGATGGCCTCCGTGGCCTCTTCCGATACGGTGGTGTCGCTAAATAATACGACCTCGCCCTCGTAGCCGTAGCTATTGATCCTTCCGTCGGCCTCTTCAAATAAGCCCGGCGCCGCCCACTGCAGGGGACCGAAGCTCAAGTCCTCACTCTCCCAGGTGATCTTCGTCGGCAGGCCGGCCTCACCGGGGTTTTGCCAGTAGATATGCCAGTCCTCATCGAGCGAAAAGGCCACGCCGACGCGAACGGTATCTCCCGGCGTGACCTCTTCGGCGTCGACGATGAGGCGCGAGGCGACGCGGGCATCCCCGTCGTGGACGGCCCCCTCGCCGAAGGCGGAGTCCGGGACCTCCAGGGCGCCCCGGGCGTCGGCGCTTACAGCCATCAAGAGAGGACTGAGAGTGAGCAATAGCCCCAGCAGGTAGGCAAATTTTCGATGCATCATCACATATCCTGTACAGCATGGGATTCAAAATCCAGGGGGCGTCCCTCGGCTCTCCACTCGGCGACACCGCCCGGCAGGCGGCGCACATCGAGGCCATGGGCGCGCAACTCCCGGACACCCTTGATAGCTGCCACACACCAGGGGCCCCGGCAGTAAGCGACGATCGTCTTGTCGGGATCGAGCTCGTGGAGGCGCTCTTCGAGCTCCGTATGGGGGATGGAACGGGCCTCGGGAAGATGCCCGCTGTGGTATTCCTTTGATGGGCGCAGATCGAGAAGTGTGACCTCGCCACTTTGGACCTTCTTTAGAAGCTCGTCACCGCTGAGGTCGGGAAGAAGTGCCTCGTCGGAGGCATATTTTCGCATCGCCTCGCGCACCTCCGGAAGCTGTTCCAGCGCCGTATCTCGAATGGCCAGCCACAGTCGAAGTGCCTGCTCCCCGGCCATGGAGTATATCACCTGCCGGCCCTCCTTTCGCTTCGTCACCAGCCGCGCTCGGCGCAATACCTGAAGGTGGGCGCTCGTATTCGCCGGACTGTGACCGAGGGGCTCGGCCAACTCGCGCACACTGAGCTCGGTCTGGCACAGGCGATTTAAGATCCGAAGTCTGGTGGGATCGGAGAGCGCTTGGCCCAGTCGGGCAAATTGCTCGTACATCCGGTCTGGAAGGTCTTCGAGTGTCATTGGGGCTCCAATTAACGAGTTCTCGATGGAAAATCGGGGGCATCAGCAACAGGGGATAGGGACTTGCACGGCTTTGACTATACCCTGTTGCAAGCAGATTACATCTGAGTGCGAAGCACTCCGGGAAGGTCGATGGCGTTGACTCGTCCCTGCAGCGAACTCTCGACGTGGTCGCGCTCTCGCAGGTATTGGCGGACCGCCTCGTGAGCGTCGATTTCGTGAACCTGCGTATTTTCGGCATGGGGGATGCGACACAGGGTGTGATCGGGCTCGCCCTCGCGCTCACAGGCCGTAAGGGTATAGGTCTTGTCGAGGTCGATGGGTTCATCGCCGATCAAGAGCTCTTGGACCCGTTCTCCCCTGGGCGCTGCAGCCTTGAAGGTCATCGTCATGCCCGAGGGCCGGGGCACCCATCCGCCGAAGCGATCCGACGGGTCTTCGGCGAAGACATTCTCCAACTCCCGCTCCCAGAAGTCCCACAATTGTTGGCCCGTCACCTCGCCGGTCTTCAGATTGGTGACGATGGGATAAAAGCGCCACAGATCGGCTTCCGTAATCGGGCCTTCGGGCACGGGGTGTCCGAAGCGAAAGCCGTTGGACAAAGCGATATCCGTACCCGTCGTCTCGCGCAGGGCGTCGGCCAGTAGATTGTCGAGGCTGGTCTCGATGACGTTGTAGCGGGCCAATTCAGTTTTGGTATAGCCCAATTCTTGCTCCAACTCCTCTTTGACCGGTTCTCGGGCCTCGGCAACGATCTCCAGCACTTGCGGGTCTTCGTCGAATTTCGACGCCGTTACCTCGATGAGTTCCCACTGGCGATCGATCACTTCTCCGTCGTCGACCCAGATGTCGAGTCGACCGATAAAAGAGCCGAAGGCTCCCGGCTCCACCACCCAGGTGCCGTCGCGATCGATGGGTTCGTAGGTGCGCTCGTGAGTGTCGCTGGAGAGGTGGACGTCGAAGTCGGGAAGCTCATCGGTCAGCGCCACGGCTTTCGACAGGCCGATATGTGATAGCAGCAATACGACCTCTGCCTCGTAATCGTTGCGTACTTTTTCGATCAGATAGGGCAGGTTTTCCGGGCCCGTATAGCTGAGACCGTGGCTATAAGCCGGTGGCTGGCGCGTGGGAACATCGGGGTCTGTATAACCGACGATGCCCACTTTGACGCCTCCTACCTCACGGACGATATAGGGATCGTAGAGTCGCTCTCCCGTGTCGGCATCGTAGACGTTGTCGGCAAATACTTGGTGATGGAATTGGCCTTTTACGTCGATCATCGCCTCCGCCCCGTAGGCTACGGCCCAATTGCCGGGGATGGCGGCGTCCAGGCCCAGGGCATTGGTGGGCTCGATCAAGGCCCTCCCTTCGGTCAGCGCCGCTTCTCCCGATCCCTGGATGGTATCGCCACCGTCGAGGACCAGGACGTCGCCTCCGCGCTCCTCGCGGATCTCGGCGATGGCGCTGGCAAGGCGGGCGAACCCGCCGGCCATCTCCAGGCGCTCTTCGCCGTCTTCGGTCCAGAATAATTCCGGATGCTCTTCCAGCTGAGCGTGAATATCAGCGACGAAGAGCAGGGTCATCTGTTTCGGCGCAGACTCTGCGGCTTCACCGCCGGCGTTGTCGTCGACGGTGCTGGAACTGGACGACTGGCAACTGGCAGCCACCGCCAGGGCGATCACGGCCAGAGAAACTAATAAGGGGTTTCGAATTGCGTTCATCAATGTGTCCTGTGTGAGGAAGATAAGAATGGCTCCCGACGCGGAGCCTTAAGCAGTTCTTATGTGGGTTTGCGCAAACCCGACAATGCTCAAATGTTTATTTGTTTATTTTCTATTCCGGGTCAAGCGAAGATATCAGATCCGGATCGCTTTGAATATCGATTGGAAAGTCTCCACTGTGGTTTGTCGCTCGTGGAGCAATGAAACGTACCATGGAGATGGATGATATGAAGAATCGACTCGTGATGTGGGGAGGAATGGTCGCGGTATTACTCGCTTATACCGGATGTGGAGACTCCGGCACCGATGGACCATGCGAGGTGTCGTATGCGGAGCCGATCTTAGAGATCACGGGTGTCGCGGACGCCGGTTCTGGTGAGCCCATCGAGGCCATCGAGATCTGGGATGTAGTCAACGATCGCGACGCCGGGGGAAGTGGTTCGCCACAGATGTATGATGCAGAGGGGATCAGCGAAGTGGAGGGAGAAGGTGGTCGGTTCCTCTGCGAGGTTCCCTGCGGCTTCGGCAACCAGGACGGAGTGTTCAGCTTTGAGTTCGAGGCACCCGGATATCAAGCCTCCAGTTATAGCGTGGAGGCCTCCTACGGCGGAAGCGAGGGCGGGGGATGCCCCGTCACCTATACGGACGGCACGAAGATCACGCTGGAGTTGGAGCCGGAGGAGTAGATTCACCAGTGCATCTGGCGAGCACGCTTCCCGGCACATAAGCCGGCGTTCAGGAGCTGACGCCGCCCGGCTCGAGAAGGGTGGAGTACAGGGTATAAAATTCCCATTCCTGGTCGGCGCATTGACGAAAGGTGTCGACGAGCCCGGCGAGGTTGGCCCGGGTTTTTCGCCAGGCCTCGTCGCTGAGTTCGATTCCGTCGTCCAGATCTTCTACGGACTTCGAAAAATTCTTCAACCCCTCGTACATCCTGTGGATATCGAGGTGGAGTTTTTTGATCTCCTCCGGTTTTTCGGTCAGCCACCGTTCTGCAGAACTGGCAGCCTTCTCCTCGCGCTCGAGGTGTTGGGCCACCAATTTCTTGAGCAGTTGGGTGTGGGCCTTGAGAGCACGACGCCCGACACTGTCGAGCTTCGAGCCCTCTTCGATCTCGGCGATGAGGTCGATGATGACGTCCATGGAATGATCGATGGCGAGGTGGGTCTTCCTCATGGCGCGTAATTCGTTGCTCATGGAGAGGCTCCTTCGGTGCAGTGAAGAATCAGCAGGTCAACGGGCGCTCGCAGAGGTTAGGCGCATATTTTTCTCGCCAGGACAGGAAAACGAATAGTTTGCATCGCTTTCCGGGCATTACGAGGCAATTCATAAGCCCACAAACAACGAAAGCAACAATCGTTCCGGATTGTGGAAATTTCCCTCCCGGTGATAAAATGGGACTGCTTGAACCCGACTGCGATGAGCTTAGAGTGCAACGATACACAAAGGGGCGGCATCTTTTCCAGTGACGCACACAAATCGAATGTGATCGGTTTCTGTCGGCAGTAGTTCCCTGGCCCGGGCCCCGGCCCTCGCCCAGGCCCGTCCTTTTGGTTGTCTTTTCCGGCTCTTACTCCTCCCTCCGGGGGTAAATGGTTGCCCAAACCTGATTCGCCGACGCGAAGCAACATCGGGCCGGGGCCAGGGGGGGCCGACCACAATGAGTAATACAATCGATCAAGGTGGATCACACCTAGGGCTGGCCCGAATCGCTGTCGAAGAGGGCGATTTGGACAGTGCCGACGGTTGGCTCCAGAAAGTTCCTCCCGGCGAAGAGGGGCGACAAAGCGCGGAGTATCAGAAGTTGTGGTTTTCCACTCGTGCCACGAAAATGGAAGGTGTGGACACCCTGCGAGAGGGCGTCGACGCCGACGACGCTGATCTGGGCGCTCGCTGGGAGTTGGCGCTGAGCGCCCAGGGAGAGCTGGAAGAGGCCCTGGAGTACCTGCTCGAGATCGTGCGCCGCGATCGCCAATTTCGCGACGATATCGGCCGCAAGACGATGCTTCGTATCTTCCCGCTTCTCGATGCCGACTCCAGGCGCCAGTGGCAACGCCGTCTTGGTCAGGCGATGTACTAAAAAGCCATCCGAAAATCACCCATCACCCATCACCCATCACCCAATCCCCCTTCTTCATGCGCCTACCTTTCCTGCTATCTTTCTGCCTGCTCTTTTTACTGACGCCGATGGCCTATGCGGCTACGCCGACGGTAAAGGTGGTCTTTTTTTCGTCTCCCGACTGTCCCTTTTGTGCCCTGGTGGCCGAAGGGGACCTGCAGCCCCTGCAGCAACAATATGGTTCGGATCTGCGCATCTTGACCGTGGATACCACCACCGAGATGGGAGGTCGGGCTCTGCGCCAGATGTGGGTGGATTTCGATGTGCCCTCGGCCCGTCGAGGGGTTCCCACGCTTTTGGTCGACGATCGAGTCCTCGTCGGAGCTCATGAGATTCCCAACGAGCTGCCCGGACTCATCGAAGATCACCGCGAAAAGGGGGGAGTGGCCTGGCCTGATATCGAAGGGCTCGAAAAGCTTCTGGAGGTCGAATCCTCCGTCGAGTTCTATGAGGCCACCGACGATAACTGGCGCACTCGATTTGCCCGTGACGTGCCCGGAAATTACGTCTCCACCACTTTGCTGGTAATTCTTATCCTGATCGCCCTGGCGATGATGCCGCGACGCCCCTGGCAGAAGAGACTGTCAAAGAGGGCGCCCTTCGGGCTCAAAGTGGGCGTGGCCACCCTGGGCTTTGTGGTGGCCCTGTACCTGGCGTACGGAGAGACGACGCGCCAGGATCTATTCTGCGGCCCCCTGGGACAGTGCAATATCGTCCAGCACAGCGATATGGCGATGCTCTTCGGAGTGCTGCCCCTGGCCATACTCGGGGCGTTGGCCTACGGAACACTGCTGGGGCTTTATTTTTTCCGTCGCTTCCACTCCTCGAAATGGACTCGACTTACGCCCACATTGGTGCTGGGGCTGACTGTATTCGGATTTGCCTTTTCGGTCCTTCTGACCTTCTGGCAGCCCTTTATGATCGGAGCGACCTGTTCGTGGTGTCTGATCTCGGCGGTGACCATGACCACCTGTTGTCTCCTTAATCTCGGTGAGGGACGTGAACAGGTAGCAATCCTCCGCCGCGACGGTCTCGGCGCCCTATTGGGTGGGCCACCCCGATCGCAGCAAGGAGGCTGATCAGCAGGGCACGGCCACGCCGCGGATCGCTGGACGCAAAAGAGATGGCGTCTTCGGCATCGGCTCTCGTTGGAGGGTCTCAAAGCAAAACCCCGCCTCTTCGATGGCCTCCCTGGTTTGCCGATTCATATGACAGTCGCCGGTACACCAATGCCACAGGGGGTCGATGCGGTCTTGCCACCGACGCACCTTCGGCTTGTGGGAGGCCACGTGTTCCAGAAATAAAAAGCGCCCTTTTGGGCTCATTACACGACGAATCTCGGCCAGCGCTTCGGCGATGTCTCGAACCGAGCAAAGCACGAGGGTGGACACCACGGTATCTACGCAATCGTCGGCCAGGGGCAATTGATGAGCATAGCCCTCGACGATCTCCACCGGCCCCTGTCCCGCAAAACTGTCGATATCGATGCGCCGGATCATCTCCGGATTGGGATCCACGGCGATCAGCCGGCCCACCTCGTCGGGGTAGTGGGGAAGGTTGGCCCCGGAGCCAATCCCAATCTCCAAGACATCGCCCCGGGCGTGCTCCAGTAGTTCTCGACGCCAACTCCTCAAGCCGGCCCGCTCCGGTTTCTTCATCATCGCGTCGTAGAGCGCGGCGCCCAGTTTTTGTCGAAGAGACATGGCAACTCCCGTCTGCGGTAGGTCGGGTCCAGTGTCGCCTTCCCTACCCATCTTTTCGCCGGGTGTGAAGGGTCTCGCTCATCCGCAGGGCCACCACCACCCCGGACAGGGCGGTGATGGTGGCGATGATCCAGATCGCCCACTCCAATCCCATCAGATCGGCGATCACCCCGGCCGCAATCGCCCCGATGGCATAGCCCGAATCTCGCCACAGCCGGTAGATCCCCACCGCCGAGGCCCTCCAGTTGGGGTGGGCCACGTCGCTGACCGCTGCCAGAAGGGTGGGATAGACCATGGCCGTGCCGATTCCCATCAGGGCGGCGCCGGCGGCGAATCCCCAGAACTGACTGGAGAGGACGGTCACCACGATGCCGGCGGCCTGCGACCACATTCCGGCCACGATCAATCCCTTGCGGCCCACCTTGTCCGACCAGGCCCCCGTGACCAATTGGCCCATCCCCCACAGGGCGGGATAGATGGCGGCCAGCCATCCGATCTGGCCCAGGCTCATTCCGGCGGCGGCGAAGAAGAGGGGGAACAGGCCCCAGGCCATGCCATCCTTGAGGTTCGTTACCAGCCCCGCCTGGCTTACCGAGGACAGGTCGGCGTGGCGCCAGGTGGCCTTGGCGAAGACCTCCTTTTGCCCCACATCGTGGCGCTCGTCGAGGTCCTCGCTATGCTCCCTGGACTCCAGTCGGGTGTGGGCGCTGGTGTCGCGAGCTACGAAGATGGACAGCAACAGCCCCAACACCACAAAGACCACCCCCAGATAAAATGGCTCCGGGCGAAGTCCCCACCGGGTGGCGATCCATCCCGTGGCCAGGGCCGCGGCGGCGACGGCGAAGTAGCCCGCAAATTCGTTGAATCCCATCGCCAGCCCCCGCTGGCGGGGGCCGGCCAGATCGATCTTCATGATCACCGCCGCCGACCAACTGAGCCCCTGACTGGTCCCCAGCAGGACGTTGGCGAAGATCACCCAGCTCCAACTCGGAGCCCACATCAAGAGAAAGGGTACCGGGATCGCCACCCCCCACCCCCCCACC
>SLPW01000261.1 GCA_007131755.1 Myxococcales bacterium
GGTCAGCGAAGGGTGTGTTCGCGGTAGGCCCTGCGAAGGTCGGGGTCGCCGAGCACCGCAAAGGCGTCTTCGAGGGCGTCGCGGATCTCGGCGATCTCGTCCTGGTATTGGCGAAGCAGTTGAAAGGGGAGAGAGTCCGGGTCGAAGCGGGCGTAGAGACGATGAAAGGCCTCGCGCACAGGCTGACTTTCGGCGCCGCGGCGTACCTCGAGGATGGTGTAGTAGTCGTCGTGTCGAACGGCTTTGAGTTTGCGCTCGATCTCCTCGGCGCTCACCGCGTCGGCGCCGTCGCCGACGCGAGTGGTGGGGCTTCGAAAAAGAGAGCCTCGATCGATGCGGCGGTGAGATGTGGGCTCGTCGATGGGTTCGAGGACGACGTCACCGCCGAAATAGGAGGCCGAGCCGTCGGGAGCCTGATCGGGCTTTTCCGCAATGGTGGAGTCGCCCTGCACATCGTCGGTGGAGGATTGAGCGTCCACGCTTCGCCGAAGATCGGCGTCGAGAGCAGCCTCAATAATGTCGAGAAGGGAAGGGGGCGGGGTATCAGGGGGGAGCCAGTCCACAAGATCGAGTTCGGCGATCTTGTCGTCGACGCCGTCCCCTTCTCCGAGGGGACAAACCAGCAATAGGGGGACCAACTGTCCCAGGGGACGCTGACGGATGGCGTTGGCCAAAATCTCGACTCTCGATCCGCCCTGGTCGTCGACGATGAGGATGAGATCGGCCGGGTTTTGTTGAAAGGAACGTATCCCCGCCGAGGGAAGACGCGCCGACTCGACGTCGACCTCGTCGGCGACGAGCGGGCGCAGGCGACGGGCCCAGTCGTCGCCGGGGCGGCCGATGATGATGAGGCGGTGCATGGGGATAGCTGGGGGCTGGGAGCTCAATGCTCGGTTTTATTTTCGCTTTCGGTAAATGTGGCCCTTTTTGTGGACGCCGAAGCCGTCGGGAAGAGCGGTCTCGATATCCTCGCGCTCCTCGTCGGGGATGGTCCATCCCGGGTTGTCGACGAAGATGTCGGTGATCTTTTGAACGATGCGAATGGAGTCCTCGAGGCGAAGGCGCTCGCGAAGGGGCTCCTCGACCAGGTCGTCCTCTTCCTGAGCCATCACAGCGTCGACGGCCAGAAAGCGAATCGTCTCGTTGTCATCTTCCAGAAAACGCACCAGCTCCTTGCAGAGCTCGCGATCCGTAAATTCTGCGGCGCGCAGCACCAATTCCTGCTTCTTTTCGGGGTTGATGCGATAGCCGATATCGCTGTCGGCCAACAATTCGGTGAGAAATTCGGTCATGTCCTCGTGGGAGACCAGATCGGAGACGACCTTCATGGGCCAGTTGATATTCTCCTCAATCTCCTTGAGGTATTCCGTGACGATTCCAACCACGTCGATCTCCTGGCGTCGCCCCAGGTCGACGAGCACGGAGTAGACGTATTCCTTCTCGTCGGCGTCGGTGGTGTGGTTGGGGCCCGTGTCCTCAAAGCGGGCCAACAGGGCGTGGATGGCCTCCGGGGTACCGATTTCGCGCAGCTGCTGGATGGCGTATTGCCGCTCCGAGGGCTGGGTGTACATATTGGTGAGCGTCTTTCGCAGGCGCTTGATGCGGCGCTCTTCCGCTTTTTCCTTGTCAAATAAGAAGTCGAGAAATCCCATGGGTGCTCCGACGCTGGAAACGGATTGGTGTTGCGAGTTCAAAGGGGTCGAGGCGTGGAGCCACGACCGTGAGTAAATGAATGCTTCTGTCGTCTCGTGAACAGGGAAGTGGGCGGCCACATTTCAAGGCCCCGGCTTCAGTACGAGGACGAGTCAAGGGCGTTACCACAGTGATTGTCCGGGAACAAGGTAGACGAGCTGAACCGGCGGACACAAACTTGCTCCCCCGTCAGGCAGGGGGTAGGGTACGCAGGACCGGGGAAGGCCAATTTGAAAGTGGAAGCGAAGGGCATGGATCGCGAGGAGACGCCATTGAAGCCCGGCGACGTTGTCGCCGATCGGTACGAAGTGATCGAGGAATTGGGAAGGGGTTCCTACGGGATCGTCTTTCGGGCCGTGCAGCTCGGAATCGGCCGCGATGTGGCGTTGAAGACGCTGCTTCCCGACACCGGTGTGGGCAGCGAGGAGCGAAAGCGCTTTGAGCGAGAGGCCCTGGTGGTCAGTCGCTTCAATCATCCAAATATCGTCACCCTCTACGATTTCGGAGATCACGAGGGGACGTTATTCATGGTCATGGAGTACGTGGAGGGGCGAGAGCTCAAGGAGGTGATCGACACCGAGGCGCCGTTGGCGCCGGAGCGGGTGCGGGCGATCACCTATCAGATGCTCGACGCCCTTCAATATGCCCACGATCAGGGGGTGGTACACCGCGATCTGAAGCCGGAGAATATCCATCTGTTGCGCAACCCGTCGATGGAGGCCGACGAAGCGGAGGCGGTGAAGGTGCTGGATTTCGGAATCGCCAAATTCGTCCACGGCGAAGAAGAGGGCTCGGCGCTGGACACGCTGACCCAGACGGGGGTGGCGATGGGGACGCCCCAATATATGAGTCCCGAAAATATTACGGGCGATCCGGTGACCCATCACGCCGATCTCTACGCCGTGGGGCTTTTGATGTACGAGATGCTCGTCGGTGAGACGGCCTTTACCGGCGAGAGTCCTCACGAGGTGATGGTCTCGCATATCAAAGACGATGCGCCGACGTTGCCGCAGACCGTCGAGATGGAACCCTTTTCGCGGGGGCTTCAGTGGGCGCTTCGAAAGCAGCCCGACGAACGAGTCGCATCGGCGAAGCATCTTCGCCAGATCCTGGAAGAGGACGCTCCGGAGCCGGTGGTGGAGCCGCAAAATATCGATCCTTTCCCCGAGGTAGCCCCGGCGAAACAGACGAATCTCGTCAAGCCCCTGGCGGCCGTGGCGGTGGCGGCGCTGGTGGTGATCATCCTTCTGTTGCTGGTATTGCTGCAGTGAGACGTACAGGTTCGCTCAACGCTGCCCCTCACAGTTCACGGGCACCGAGGACGCGAAGGCGCGAAGCGCTGTACACGGAGCGCTGCCTCGCGAAAAATGAGCGCTGGTGCGCGGAGGCGCGGCAGAGCTCGCGAAGCGTCACGAAAGCGCGGCAAACAGCTCCGACGGGTTATGCTGGTTTCGATGGGGAGAGGTTACGTGTGGGAGAGTGCTGTTTCGCCAACTGCTTACTGCCGATAGGGAAGACCCTATCGTCTCCGGGATGATTCGTGGTTTTTCGGAGACGATGGTCTCCCGGCCATCGGCAGTCCCCGCCGCACACCCCGTAAGGCAGA
>SLPW01000056.1 GCA_007131755.1 Myxococcales bacterium
GCTCATGATTGATCACATCTTGCGTTTGCTCTGGTTTTGTTGGCCCGAGAACAGAGAACCTTGGTGCGATGCCATCCCTGGCATCGTCGTCGCAATACCCCGCCATCACCGGCGATGCCAGGGATGGCATCGCTCCATTACGTGGTGGGTTGAAGCCTCGTGTCACGGCAACGATGAACATTTTGGGCACTGACTTATCCCGTTGGTTTTATTGACGAAGAAAAGGGGTTACGGAGATGTGTAGGATCATGAGCCCACCGGGGGGAGGCGACCTCTGGGCTTCGAGCCACGGCACCAGCCCTTCGACTAGCCCGAGGTGGGTCGGCGCCTCTTCTCGATCTCCCTGGCGAGTTGTTCCTCTCCCTCTCGTCGGTAGTACTCGGCGAGTCGCTGCAGCGCCCATTCGTCGTGGGGGGAGAGAGCGGCTATCTCGCACAGAAGGGGAAAGGCCTGGCGCCACATCGACTGTTCGATCAAAGCCTGTGCGCCCTGGCGAAGATCGGCGACCCTCTTTGTGGCCTCCGGGCCCAGCTCCGTTGCTGGCACCAAAGCCGACGACTCCAGAGCTGGCGAGGCACCACCTTCCGGTGATTCGGCGTCCTTTTTCGCAAACCGCCCTCGCAGCCGATAGGCTCGCTCCAGTCGCTTTGCGATCCCCTCCGTGGGCTGCTCCTCCTCGTCGGGAGGCTGCGCTTCGTCCTTTCGCTCTGTACGCTCTGTACGCTCTGTGCGCGATCCGAAGCCGAGCAAGCCTCGGCGTCGACGGGACTCCTCTTCCATCTTCTGGGCCGTCCGCGGGCACTCTCCGGCGATGGCATGGGCCACCAGGGTCATCATGGAGACCACGTCGTGGCGATTATGCTCCAGAACCCCGGCCATCAACTGGGCATTGTGATTCTTCTTGAACTTCCACCACCGCTTCGGGATCTCACGGCCTGGCACGTCGTCGACGCGCTCAAAATGCAGGATATTTTTCTCCAGGCTCGTCAATTTGTAGCGGTTCAGACCCGGAAAGACCCGACGGGACAGCGGCAATAGATCGAGATGAAAGACATCGTCGAAAAAGGAGGTGTCCATGCCGTGAACTTCGTAGCGTCTGGTCAAGAGCGGGACGTCGAAGCCCTTTCCGTTGAAGGTCACCAGGACGTCGAAGCGCTGTAGGCGATCGCGAAAGGCCTCGAGCAACGCCGGCTCGTCCTCCTCGGCTTCCACCATCAATTGCTCCACCACGAATTGACGGGGCTCCCAGAATCCGAGGCCTATCATAAAGGCCAGCGAATGCTCGCCAAGCCCTGTGGTCTCCGTATCCATGTATAGAATTCGGGTCCGCCGGATCTCCTGTGGCACGTCGCGTTGAAGATTCGCCAGCTTGCGGTGAGGGACCTCTCGGCAATATTCGAAGCGCCAATCGCCGTGGACCGTATCGTCATCGCAACGCTCGGTGGCGATCCAGATGGTCTGTCCGTATTCGTCGTTCTGCGAGGCGCCGAGACCCTGCCAGCCTGCGCCCTGGTTCGGAGCCTCCTCGTCGGCCTCCGAAATTTCTTCTGCCCGATAGACTCCGCTCGGACCCCCCTGGGTGTCCTTTCCACGGTGGTGGGCGTCGTGGAGCCGCCGTAGCCGGTCTCTGAATTTCGTCATCTCTCACCCTGCACAGCCCGTTGCCAAAAGGGCGACCCGGTTTATCTTCAACGACACGCATCTATCCAAACACCGAATCACGCCTGCGGGGGGCAAATCGTGTCATTATTTCCTGTACTCAATGATGGCCTCATCGCCGCTGCAGTCCACCCGAAAACGCTGGAGATGGCGTCGTCGCCGGCCACCACCGGTGTGGACACCGCCGTGGGATTGGCGATGATGCTGACGGGATTTGCGATCTTCATTAGCTGTCTCGCCGTCCGGCGTCGATGGCATGAAGAACTTTAGAGAAAAGACTCCCCCACCTCCCAGTCGACGCCGTAGAAGTCCGCCACAGACGCCCCCACGTCGGCGAAGCTGTCGCGAGTGCCGAGGTCGCCTCCGGTTTCTGCGCCCTTTTCGTATACCAGAAGAGGTACGTACTCCCTGGTGTGGTCCGTCCCCTTGAAGGTGGGATCGTTTCCGTGATCGGCGGTGATGATGAGCAGGTCGCCCCGGTCCATGGCCTGCAACAACACGGGGAGCTGGTCGTCGAAGCGCATCAGAGCGTCGGCGTAGCCCCTCGGATTTCGGCGATGTCCGAATTTGGAGTCGAAGTCGACGAGGTTGACGAAGATCAGCCCGCTTCGATCTCCCAGACAGCTCAGCGTCACCTCCACGCCGTGGTCGTTGTCCCTGGTCTTGATCTCGTCGTCCAAGCCCTGGTGTGCGTAGATATTGCCGATCTTTCCCACCCCGGTGGTGTGAACACCGGCATGTTGCAGGGCGTCGAGGACCGTCTTTTGCGGAGGCGGAAAGGTATAGTCTTTGCGTCGCGCCGTGCGCTCGTAGTCCGGCCACTGCCCGACGAAGGGCCGCGCGATGACCCGGGAAAGCCCCCTGGGAATGACGATATCGTAGGCCTTCTCGCACCAATCGTAGAGGGTCTCGACGGGGATCACCTCTTCGTGAGCGGCGATCTGGAAGACCGGATCTGCCGAGGTATAGACGATGGGTTTCTTCGTCTCTTCGTGCTCCCTTCCCAACTCCTCGATGATCACCGTGCCGCTGGCGGCCTTATTTCCCAGGACGCCGTCGACGCCGATGGCCTCGCAAAATTCGTCGATGATCTCGTCGTCAAAGCCGTCGGGAAAGGTCCGAAAGGGCTCGTCCAACACGATCCCCGCAAATTCCCAGTGGCCCGTGGTCGTGTCCTTTCCCCGGCTCTGTTCCACCATTCTTCCGAAGCTCGCCAGCGGTGCGTCCACGGCATCGATCTGGGGAAGCCCCTCGATATTGCCCAGCCCCATGCGACGCATATTGGGAAGATCGAAGCCGTCGATCACCTCGGCGATATGGCCCAGCGTATGAGCTCCTTCGTCTCCGTATTCGGCGGCATCGGGAAGTTCACCGATCCCTACGCTGTCTAAGACCATCAACACGACGCGTTTGTCTCGATTCGGTGCTACTTCGGCCATTGTCTCTTCCTTCGTGGGTGATCAGTCCGGCTAATGAATAACTTGTCAGCTTCCCTGAAGAATCCGGCAAAGCACGAATCCATCAACGCCTTGCGACTTCCTCTTCCTGCGGCGACTCTTCTGCCGCCTTCGCCGCCGCTTCGACGGCATCTTCGACGTGAACGCGGGCGTAATAGGAAATATCCCACAACTCGTCGATATCCCTTTCTTGGACCACCAGCTCCTCGGCTCGTCGTTGGACGAGGGGATCGTCGAGGAGAGCCCGCATTCTGGCGAGCCGGATCGCCGTCTCCTCCACCCACTGTTCGGCCTCCTCGCCGCGGGCGACGCGTTGAGAGAAGGAGAGATTTCGCTCGTAGACCCTGAGCGCCCGGTCCATCAACAATTCGATCTCCTTGCGCAACTCCTCGAAATACAGGGCGATCTGTTCATCCGTGAGATGGTCCGGGATCTCGGCGCTGAAGATATCCATATAGAAATCCTCGTAGAGCCTTCCGATATGAAACCCGGCGGCCACCGACCAGTGGTGGTGATGTTCGCGCAGGGCCCGAATATAGGCTCCCTGGGCACGCTGGTGGTATTCGGCCTTGCTATATAGATCTTCGCGCATGCGCTCCGAGGGCAGCACCAATTCGATGTCGGTCATCCGACCGTGGAAGGACTGTCCCACTCCGAAGTGGGCGAGGACGATGAAGCGGTGATCGTCGCCGAGGCGGTCGCCGGGATCGGCGCGGCGATTGCTCTCCAGGACGTTGTTGAAACTATTCTCGGCGTCCGTCCACTCCTGGAGCTTCAAGAGCGCTCGGCCCCGCTGGTTATGCGCCTCGACGCGATCGATATGCTCCAGGTCATCTCTTAGCAGCAACTCCATCAGAAATTGCTCCGCCTGGCGATACTCGCCCAACTCGTACCAGGCGTTGGAGAGCCGAAATTTGGCGTTGAACGCCTCCTGGGTTCCGGGAAACTCCTCGATGAGGGTCTCGAAATTCTCCGCTGCCTGCGACCATTCGCCGAGATATTCATTGGCCAATCCACCGTTGTACAGAGAGGCCATGTAGAATCGACTCTTCGAAAAATGGTCGATGATGAGCTGATAATATTCGGCGGCCTCGTCGTATTGGCGCGATTGATAGGCGTAGTAGGCCCGTTGAAAGATCTCTTCGGCGTCCACCCCCTCGGTTACGAAGCCGTCTCCCTCCTCCCGGGCTCGAATCAAGACCGGATCGCCCTCGATCTTCTCCACCGACTCCTGCGACGGATCGGAGTCGTCAGCACCGCTGGAGGAAAAGATCGCACAACCACTGAGAAACCCCGCCATAAAGAGGAGCAGAGCCACATGGGCGCCGCGGCAATATGGGGAGGCGGAAAAATAACCCTTTGCGAATGTGTCCATCTATTCATCCTCCCGTCTGGTGCGGTGCTGTCCCCCCGGAGTCGCTATTCCGATCCTATACAACTCGATCCCCGTCGGAAATTAGTTCGTTCCCCTCACGTTACCCCCGTTTCGACCCCCTGATTATTCATCATGAATTATCATCAGGCAACTTATCGTCTCCGCGACGGGGAAAGGGGAGCACATCTCCTCCTCCTTCGCTCCCGGGCTGACCTCCATCACCAATGGAATCGGGACTGACGGGCATCAGCCAGCGGACGTATTTCAAGGGCACCAGAAACTCACCGGTTGAGTCTCGAAGTCGGAGGCAGGTATCAAAATCAGCCGACTCCGCGCCATCGATGCCCTGCAGACAAGCGCGAATCCGGGGCCAGCTTCGGGAGGATTCGTCGTAATACTCGAGCTCCAGATCATAGCCCTCCTCGAGGGCGAAATGGGCCACGGACAGCCTGCTCTGCAGATCGGCGGCCATCATCAACCCCAGATCGGAGTCCGCGTCGCCGGCGGACTCCTCCGTCGACGGACAGCGATCGATCCAGTCCAGGATTCGCTCCGCCTCGGCCTGACAATGGTGAACGACGTCCTGCGACATGCCTCGACTCAACAACGCTTCGAGCTTTTTGACCGCCGACGGAGCCACCACCGAACCTCCACGGGCGACGACGGCGCGCAACAGCCGTGCCGCCACCAGAGCGGCTGCCAGAGGCCCCATGGTATTGATCAATACCGGACGCTCCACGTCGAGCCCGTCGGGATAAAACTCGTCGCCCACGTCTTCCCTCGGTCCCCAGCGGCTGAGAATTTTTCGCCATCGTTCCATTTCGTACTCACCATCCGTAAACGGCAGCCAGGGGATAACGCCATCCCACTCCGAAGGCCTTGTCGCTGACCTTCAAGATCGGCGGGGCCTGCCAGCGCTTGAACTCACTTCGGTGAATCCCGGCCACGACCTCGCGCACCGTCGATTCGTCGAACCCGGCGTCGACGATCTCCTCGATGGTCTGGTGTTCCGTGATATATCGACGCAAGATCTCGTCGAGACGCTCGTAGGGCGGAAGACTATCCTCGTCCTTCTGATCGGGACGAAGCTCGGCCGACGGGGCCTTCGTCAGCACGCGACGGGGGATGAGCACCCCATTGGCTTCCTCGTTATAAAGGCGCGCGATCTCGTAGACCAACATCTTCGGAAGATCTCCGATCACCGCCAGAGCGCCGCACATATCTCCGTAGAGCGTGGTATAGCCCACGGCGAGCTCGCTTTTATTTCCGCTGGCCAATACGAGATCCCCTGACTTATTGCTCAGGGCCATCAGATAGACCCCGCGGATGCGGGCCTGGATATTTTCCTCGGTGACCCCGAAGTCGGGATCGTGGAAGTGGGGCCTCAAGGTCTCCAGCATCTGCCCGTAGGCGGCGTCGATGGGGATCTCCTCGAAGCGAATCCCCAGATTCTCGGCCAGAATACGGGCGTCTTCCCGGCTGTGATCGCTGGAAAAGCGCGAGGGCATGGCCACGCCGCGAACCGCGTCGGCGCCCAGGGCGTCCACCGCCAGAGTGGCAGTGAGCGAGGAGTCGATACCGCCCGACAATCCCAGGACGACTCCCTCGAAATTCGACTTCTCGACGTAATCGCGAATTCCCAGAACGACGGCGTCGCGGGCCTGTGCAGCCCGGGACTCGGCCACGGGGCACACAGGCGTCGGACCCCCGGCGTTCACCGATCCCGAAGCTTCGACGGTGACGAGGCGAAAATCCTCTTCGAATTCCGCCAATCGCGCCCGAAGGCTTCCCTGCGAATCCAGGACCAATGAGCGCCCGTCGAAGATCAACTCGTCGTTTCCCCCTACCTGATTGACGAAGACCAAAGGGCAGCCCAGCCGCTCGCAGTGGTCGGACAGAAGATCGCGGCGAAAGCCACCCTTGTCGATGGAGAAAGGGCTGGCAGCGATATTGATCAAGATCTGGGCTCCCTGCCTGGCCAATTCCTCCAGGGGATCCTCTGCGTAGGTCGGCATCTGCGATGCCGATACCCGCGCCCAGGCGTCTTCGCAGATGGACAGCCCGATCCGAACGCCGCCGTAGGTGATCACCCCATCGGTGGGGAGGGGATGAAAATATCGAAGCTCCTCGAAGACGTCGTAGGTGGGCAGGAGTTGTTTGGCGACCTGCCGACGTACCTCTTTTCGGTGACAGAAGGCCGCACCGTTGAATAGGCGATGCCCGGCGGAGTCCTCGGCCTCTCCCACGAAGCCGATGATCGCCGCGAAATTCTCGTCCGTACGTGCAGCCAACTCGTCGAGCAGCTCCCACTGGCGCTTTAGAAGACCGCGCCGGTGGACCATATCCCGGGGCGGATATCCCAGAAGGGAGAGCTCGGAGAAGACGATCAGATCTGCTCCTTCCTCGCGCGCTCTCTCCATGGCCCGGAACATCTTGTCGGCGTTCGCCTCCAGATCACCGACTCGAAAATTCAGTTGGGCAAGGGCGATACCAAGGCCCGTATTCGATTCGCTCATCGTCCTTTCCACGTCCTCAAGGCAGTCTTCATCAACGCCAGAACAGCGTTATCATGTACCCGAAGTAAAACGCGAGTAGAAGGGCTCCTTCCAGCCGATTGAGGACATGACCGCTGCGCAATAGCGGCCAGATGCCCACCGAGACTCCCAGCACCACCCATAGATCGATCCGCAATGCGTGCTCGTCCACCGTCAGACCACCGACGACGGCCAGGATGCCGATGACGAATAATAGATTGAATATATTGGACCCGATGACGTTTCCCACCGAAATATCCGCCTCGTCGCGGTAGGCCGCCACCAGCGAGGTCGCAAGCTCGGGAAGACTGGTCCCCAGAGCGACGATACTGATCCCTATCACCAGCTCCGAAACCCCCAGTACCTGAGCGATGACGATGGAACCGTCGACCATCAATTTCGCCCCAATGGCGAGGCCGACGATCCCTGCGATCAACATCGTCACGTCGCGCCAGGCGGGATGTTTATCGGGCGCCCTATCGAGGAGATCGTCGCCCATCATCTCCCGAAATTGATCCATATCGCGGCGGGCTTCGAAGAAGGTATAGGTCAGATAGGCCGCCATTGCTGCAAGGAGGATCACCCCGTCGATTCTGGAAAAGGAACCGTTGATGGCCACGCCGATGAATAACAACGTGGCCGCCACCATGATCGGAAGGTCGCGCCGCACGGCGCGGGACTTGATCTCGATGGGTCTAATCAGCGCTGCGGCGCCCAGAATCAACGCCAGATTCGCCACATTCGACCCCAGAATATTTCCCACCGCCACGTCGTCGGTGCCGAAGAGGCCGACCAGCAATTCCGGGGCGCTCGTACCGAAGGCCACCACCGTAAGCCCCACCACCAGGGGGGTGATGCCGATGCGAAAGGCCAGCGAACTCGATCCCCGCACCAATCCCTCTGCTCCCAGATACAGCCCGAACAACCCGCCCAGGACCATGGCGATTTCAAGCAGGGGCATCTTTCGGATCCTCAATCACGCAGAGAAAACGACGAAAATCAGCAACTCCTACTACAGCCCGTGGGCTGTGTACAGGCGGTGGAGCTCTTCATTGCCCTCGATGTCTTATATCCTGCGAAGGACCCCTCCCTCCTCATTTTCACTCGGAGACCTCCCCACTGCGAAAGGCTTGTGGGGAGGATCTATAGCTGCGACCCACCTCATCTACCCTACGCCGCAAACCCGAATATCCCATCGAAGGCAATTGACCCTCCCCGCTTGCGGCTCTGAATTGCGCATAAGTTTTTGGAATAACCAGATAGGATTGATATATGCCCCCAAATTCTTAGGCCGAAATCGGGCTCGACCTCGGAATCGACCTCGGAATCGACCTCGGAATCGACCTCGGAATCGACCTCGGAATCGACCTCGGAATCGACCTCGACCTCGGAATCGGGCTCGACCTCGACCTCGGAATCGACCTCGGAATCGACCTCGACCTCGGAATCGGGCTCGACCTCGGAATCGACCTCGACCACGAGAACGACCACGAGACCGAGACCGAGAACGACCACGAGACCGAGACCGAGAACGACCACGAGACCGAGAACGAGAACGACCACGAGACCGAGAACGAGACCGAGACCGAGAACGACCACGAGACCGAGAACGACCACGAGACCGGCTTTGCATAGAGTTATTCCCGTGACTTAAGCGCAATTCAGAGCCGCTTGCGGGGAGGTGGGCCCAGGCCGGGGCACCCGGCCGCATGGGCTCCGAGGGATCTTCCGAAAACCCCATACCTTCGAATTGGAACGCTGCGATCAGGATTGAAAAACGCTCAGTCCTTCTCGGAGTCCTTCTCGGAGTCTCCCGCCTCCTCGCGGCGGGCCTTCTTTCGCTCTTCGAATTCGATATCCATCTCTTTCATATGGCGCGTCTTCCACAATTCGACGGTGGCCTTGATTCCCTCCTCGACCAATGTGGAGACCGCTTGTAGTAGCGCCTTCTCCCCCAGGCGCTTCCACAGCGGATCCTTGGAGGAAATGGCCAGTTGGTGGAGCATCACGAAACCTCGTATACGACTTGCGTTACAGACGAACCTGCCGGGATGAATGCATCGCCCCCGGGCAGTCATTCATTATAACCACTGAAAATCAAAACGCATTCGCTCCTATAGACAACGCTTGCGCCAAAGTCACGAACTCGCGAGCACACAGCAAAGGAGATAGGGGGATAATGGAGTTATGGGGATAGCGGGGCGGAATTATTGCTCCAATCCCAGCCGCTCGCGAAGCTTCGTCTCCACCGGGTTATAATAATTCATAGTCCGTTCGAAGACTCCGTCGGCACCTTTTCCTCCGTCGACGGGGCGACGCACGTCGGCGAATCGTCCCTCCTCCAGGTATTTGAACATCCCCTGCCGGCGCACCTCCTCCAGAAATTCGCAGGCATCTTCCAGCACCTTCTGGGCTCGCGACTGGATGATGCCACCCTCTTTGAATTCGATCTCGTCGCCGAGACTTCGGGCGTTGTTCATGACGTATTGGGCGTTCTCCAACGCCAGGTATCGATCCCCCATATGGGGGGTGTGCATGGCCTCGGTCATCATTCCCAGAAGCTGGATGCCCTGGCCGGTGGCGACGCCGACGAGGTTAAATAGGGCATCCTGGATGTGGCCCCGAAAGATATTGCCCGTCATATATTTTGTGGGGGGCATGAATTTAAGGGGCGCCTCGGGGAAGAGCTCCCGTGCAAGCTGGGCCTGGGCCAACTCCAATAAAAAGCCATTTTCGATGGAGGGATCGATCTCCATGGCATGACCGATCCCCATCTGTTGTGGGGGAAGGCCGCTTCGAAGGGCGAATTGCTCGTTGATGAACTGACTGGCCGTAACCGTATGGGCCGCCTCGACGGCGTCGGCGGTGGTCAGATAATTATCCTCGCCAGTATTGATGATCACCCCGGCGTAGGCGTTGATCATGCGGCTATAATACTGGTCGACGAAGGTTCGGCGGGGATTGATATCGCGAAATAGGATTCCGTACAGGGCGTCGTTGAGCATCACGTCCAGGCGCTCCAATGCACCCATGGCGGCGATCTCGGGCATGCACAGGCCGCTGCAATAATTGCAAAGCCGGATATAGCGACCCAACTCTTCACCGACCTCGTCGAGGGCCTGGCGCATGATGCGAAAATTTTCCTGTGTGGCCATGGTGCCGCCATAGCCCTCGGTGGTCGCTCCGTAGGGAACGAAGTCCAGCAGGCTCTGACCGGTGGAGCGAATGACGGCGATGATATCGGCGCCCTGACGCGCCGCCGTGCGAGCCTGCAGGGCGTCTTCGTAGATATTGCCCGTGGCGACGATGACGTAATGCAATGGCTCGGGGCGGTCTTCGGCCCCATCGAGCAATTCGTCGCGCCGGCTTCGATTGGACGCAATCTGTGCCAGCGCCTGGTCGGCCAACTGCGCGCCGACACGGCGAATCTCCTCTTCGGAATATATGGGAAGCTTCTGCAGGTCCATTTGGCCCTGTGCCACGGCCTCGGCGATGACCTGGGGAGCGCGGCCGGTGTCGGCTACGGCGCGGGCCATGACGGACATGATGCCCTCTTCGAGCAATCCGGCCCGACCGGCGGCGTCGACCACCACATTCGCAAGGGGTACGCCGGCTTCGTCCACCCCGTCGACACCGATCAATCGAAGGGTGGTGCGCTCGACGGCCACGGTAGAACGGCGCCGGATAAAGCCGTCCATCTCGTCGGCGATGTCCGACGCCGCCTCCCGCGCCCGATCGATGATCTTCTGGTCCAGATCCAGCTTATTTCTCATGGATACTCACCCACTACCTGCCACCTGCCGTCACACCACCCACCACCTACTACCTGCTTTCCACCCACTTACCCACCACCTGCCGTTAAGCCGTCAATGAAATACGATGGCCGTTCGCTCTTCGATGCTCACTCGCGCCGCTTCGAAGAGAGCGAGCCAGACCAACCTTTCGATAGCAAAGGGTACCTCCGTGGGTCGCTGCTTCGAAATTTCTGCGGCCACCTCGTCGGGCAGCGAATTCCCGTCGACTTCGATCTCGAGGGTATCGGAAAGAGAGAGCAATTCTTCGCGCAGTCGATACGACGAGCCCAGCACGACACCGCGAATGCCAATATCCGGATCCCTGATGAGATCGTCGAAGTCGACGGGGACGTAATACCCCTCGCGGTCGGAGTGGCACAACAGGTGGGACTCCATCCTTCGGTACATCTGGTGCAGGACCGGATCTTCGGCCGGATCTTCCCTCGGCTCCAGCGGATAGGGAATCCACTTTGGATCGCGCATCACATGTGCAGCGAATCGGCGAAGGTTGTGGATCCAGGAATAGGGAAAAGAGGTCACGGAGGCGCGCAACTGCGGGACTTCGTCGAAGTCCTGTGGTTCTTCGTGTTCCGGCAGGCCCCGCTGTCTCAGCGCTTCGTTGATCACTTCCAGATCACGTCGAATTTCGTCGGATCTATCGCTGTGAGTACGGCTTGCCCTCGCCAGCATTCCGACCCCTATTGCCAGTCCCATGACTTTATCCTCAAGAGGTGATTATCCAGCACCGTCAACCCATCGAGGTGTATCGAAGTTGGGCAAAAGCGGCAACCTCTGCCCACATCTCGGGTGTGATCGGTTTCCGTCGGTAGTAGTTCCCTGGCCCGGGCCCCGGCCCAAGCCCTGGCCCGTCCTTTGCTGTTTTCTTATTCGGTTCTTGCTTCTCCCTCCTGAGGATGGTTTTGGCCCAAACCTCGTTCGCCGACGCGAAGCAACATCGGCCCGGGCCCGAAGTAACCCTTGCCCATGTCCTTGCCCTTGCTCGCAGCATTGGAGTGGGAAAAGGCGGGCCGGGGCGAGGGCCTGGGCCGGGGCCTGGGAGACATCGACCACATTGAGTTCTACATCCGATCAAGGTGGATCACACACCCACATCTCCCAATCATTTGCGGAGCAACGCTACGCACTCGACGTGGAAAGTGTGGGGAAAGAGATCCAGAGGTTGGACGGAGTGCAATTGGTACCCCGCCGCCGTCAATTCGCAAAGATCCCTTGCCAGCGAGGCGGGATTGCAGGAGACGTAGACCAGCGTCGGCGCGTCGATCAGCAAGATCTCCTCCACGGCGCCGGGCAACAGCCCACCCCGAGGCGGATCGACGACGGTGAGGTCGATGGCGCCCAACTCGCGTTTCTTCAAAACGTGTCGTACGCATCCGGTGAGAAATTCGACGTTGTCTACCCCGTTCAACCGTGCATTTCGCCGCGCGTTCTCCACGGCGTCCGGTTGCATCTCCACCCCGAGGACTTCTCGGGCGTAGGGAGCCAGACAGAGGGCGATGGTTCCGGTCCCGCAATATAGATCGACGGCCCGGTTCACGGGCTTATCGGAGAGCCCCGCCTTTTCTATGACCAGATCGTATAATCGCTCCGCCCCCCGGGTATTGGTCTGAAAGAAGGCCCGGGGATGAATCTCGAAGCGAAGCTCGCGGCCGTCCGCCAGATGGAGCTCCTCACAGAGCGTCTCTCGTCCCGCCAGGTGATGTTGTGTCCACCTTGTGGACTCTCC
>SLPW01000564.1 GCA_007131755.1 Myxococcales bacterium
GAATATCGGGATCTGGGAGCGATGACGGTCTGTATTTCCCCGGCGACGATTCGGGAGCTCAAGAAGAGAGTTCATGAATTTCGCGAAATCCTCTTCGAGATCTGTGAGCGCGACGAATCACGAGAGGTCGTCTTTCAGATCAATACCCAGCTCTTTCCGCTGAGCAAATTGCCCTGTGACCTTGACGGACACGAGTAGATGTATCGCACTTCCCTGGTAGAACACCTCATCTGCATTTTACTGCTCTCTCTGTACCTCGCCTCCTGTGCGGGCACGGAAGTGGGCAACCCGCAAGATGCGGAGGTCTCCGTACAGGTTCAGGGCCTCGACCGAAGCACTCCCGGTGCCCTCACCCTGGCCTCGGGGGTTACCATCGAAGAGGCATGGCTCGTCGTAGAGGGAGTCTCACTTCGCACCGGGCAGGAATGTGACGAAACCGTCACAACGAATTACGACTTCATCAATGTCGTGGAGCTGATCGAAGGGGTGGAATATCCCGGTTACGACATGGCGACACTGCCCGCCCGAGAGTATTGCCGGTTCATAATGGACCTCCATGCGCCGACGGTTGACGAGCTTCCCGCGGAGGCCACGGACGAGCTGGAAGGCCATTCGATCTTCCTGCGTGGAACGACCCCCGACGGAACCCCCTTTGAGATTCGCCACGAAGAGTCCGAATCTCTCGAATTTCACGGTCGATTTACGCTTCGTCCCGAGACGCAAGCGCTGTTCGCGGTCTTCGAAGTCGATCGATGGTTGAGTCCGGAGCAATTAGAGAAAGCAGATGATGGTGAATCGCCGACCATCGTCATCTCCGAGGACTCAAACTCCGATCTGTTGGAGGATTTTCTGGAGGCCCTCGAGGAAAGTGGGATCCTCGTGCGCGATGAGAACGAAGACGGCGTTCTACAGGACGAGGAGCTGGACTTTCCGCTGGCCCGGGGAGACGCGATGCTGATTGGCGATGATTGACTCGAATATGATCCCCCGACGACTCGACAAATACCTCGCCGACGCCACGAACCTGTCGCGAAGCCAGATCGAGGCTGCCTTCAAGGCCGGGCGCGTCGAGGTGCGTCCAGCCGAAGAGCCCTGGGAGGGGGACTACGAGTTGTGGCACCTGGTCTTCGAGGGGGATCGAGTCCTCGTAGACGGCCAGGCCGTCTCCCCGAACGAGCCTCGTCACTATTTTGCGCTTCACAAGCCGGAAGAGGTGATCTGCACGGCGGATCATCCGAAGGGTCGGCCCTGTTTAAAGCCCTTCCTCGAGGAATTACCCGAAGCCGTCTTTCCCGTAGGCCGGTTGGACCGGATGACTACGGGGATGCTGCTCTTCGTCGACGACGGCGACTTATGCCACTGCCTTCTTCGCCCATGGTTTCACGTCGAAAAGGAGTATCATCTCACCCTGCGGGGCCGGGTGGAGCCCGGCGACGAGCGGTTGTCGAAGCTCGAGGAGGGGGTGGATATCGGCGATGGCAATCGACGGGCCCGCGCCCTGCGCACGGAAGTCGTCGACGGCGGCAACGACCAGACTCTGATCTCGATGGTCATCGACGAGGGGAGGCACCGGGTGGTGCGGCGCATGGCGAAGAGAACGGGGCTGAAGTTGGTGCACCTTCACCGGGCGCGCATCGGCCCCGTGAAGTTGGGAGAGCTTTCGCCAGGCGAATATCGGCGTCTGAGCACCGACGAAGTCGACGCCCTATGGGACGTATGCGGGGGAAGAGAGGCGTCGAGGGCGCGCCAGATCGCCGCCCTCGGTCGCCAGGCCGAAAAATGGCGCACCCAGCAGCGGCGCCATCACCGGCTCGAGTGCTGGCTCGAAGAGCACCGGACCCGTCAGCTCGTGGGCAGCGCTTCGTGAAGATTGGCGTCTTCCTCCAATTTCAAGAAACTCTCCAGCTCGGCCTGCAATTTGGGGGTCAACTCCTCGCGGTGGGTGATCTCGGTGTAGAAGGTCGTAAAATAACTGACCTTCAGGCAGGCCGTGAGGTTGGAGAGCAAAATGCTGATGGACTTGATGAAGAAGAGCATCGCCAAGAGCACGGGCCAGGCGATGGCAAGGCCGTCGAGATCGATGACCATGAAGGAGGGGAAGATCCATCCCATGGCCACTGAAAGGGCGACGCCGATGGCTCCGATCAATATATAGACGGGGGCGATGAGCTTGATGACGATATTGCCCAGAATATCGACGCCGAACATTCCCACCAGGGTCTCCGGAACCCGTTCTTTGAGGGTCTTCATCTGCTCGATGGTCTCGCGCACGCCGAGGCCGTCGATGGCCACGGCGGGAAGCATATAGTGCTTGGCCAGGTCGATGACCTTGGCCAGGCCGGCGATGGCGAGGTTGATGATGGTGCTCATGATTCCGCCGCGGCTGGATTTCTGGCTCTGGATCCAGGTCTTGAGCATGTCCAATAGGGCGATCTTTCGGATCTGGGACTTGAGCTGGGAGGTGTGTTTTCGAGCATCGGAGAAGCTTCGCTCGCGACCGCAGAGCATCTCGTAGATCAGCCAACTCAGCCGGGTCTTCTGGTAGGCGAAGAAGAAGAATTCGTAGACCCACAACAAGATGGCAAAGCCGATCATGGCTATGCCCATCAAGATGGTGATGACGTTGCCGAAAAACAAAAAGGCGATGCCCATAAAGGACAGGGTGGCGACGACGAAATTGTAGACCACCATGGCCACGAAGGGATACATGATCTCCCGATTGTCTCCGACGATGGTCACCGAGTTTTTGAGCAGAAACTTCAGGCTGTGCAACTGCTCCTTGAAGCCTCGCCGCTTTTTGTTCTTGGCGGCATCCATCAGGTTGTCGACCGGGCTCATGGTTATGTCCTCGTGGTGTAGAAGGGAATTTCAACGTTGGAACAAGCACGCCCTCGCCAGATATGGGGCCAGGTCGACCAGTGTAGGTTGGGAGTCCTTTAGTTGCAAAGGCTCGGGCTCGATCTCGTGGTCGTTCTCGTGGTCGGGCTCGATCTCGTGGTCGTTCTCGTGGTCGTTCTCGTGGTCGGGCTCGATCTCGTGGTCGTTCTCGTGGTCGGGCTCGATCTCGTGGTCGGGCTCGATCTCGGAATCGTTCTCGATCTCGGTCTCGGTGTCGTGGTCGGTCTCGATCTCGGTCTCGGTGTCGTGGTCGGGCTCGATCTCGGTCGCGGTGTCGTGGTCGGTCTTGTGGGTGCACTGGTTGGCGGGGTTGGGGAGCCCGGCCCTCCCGTTGGTCAGACCGGGTGACCAGAGGCCTCAGCAAAGGGCGCTTCGGCGGCGGGTGGA